>DAOUYM010000065.1 GCA_030666115.1 Candidatus Aenigmatarchaeota archaeon | reverse complement strand
ATGAGGATACAGGAACCGCATGACTGGGATGAGGCTGTCGATACCTTCATGAACCTGAACCCGAAAGAGATCAGGCCACTGATAATGAAATCCCTGCCCAACACAGAACTGTTCACCTGGAGATTCATACACGTCTGCCAGAGGCTCGGCATAATCGCAAGGGATGCTGAATACGGGAAGGGGTACATAAGGAAGATCGCCGAAGTCTACGCAGGCACGCCACCGTACAGGGAAGCCCTGAGCGAAATAGAGCAGGAAAAGCTGGACATAGAAAGATCAAAGGAAGTCCTCAACAGGATGAAATCAGGCGACCTGGAAGTGAAGCAGGAGATCAGCATCTCCCCTCTTTCGCACATAGCGCTCAGGAAAAGTTTTGAGATAATAGCCCCGGCCAAACCAGAGAAGGAGATATTCAATGTCTTCAGGGGGAGGCTGATGGAGACCAAGGTCGGTCTTGTGTGCACGCAGTGCGGATGGGCAACCATCAACACAGTCAATAACATAAAGGACCCTGTGCACTGCCCATTATGTTACGCTGGAATGGTTTCCATTATTCCGTCCAAGTACATCATACAGGCGCAGGGGATCATAAAGAAGAAAAAGGCAGGCAAGCCGCTGACAAAAGAGGAAGAGGGATGGCACACCCATATGATGGACAGCGCCAGCCTTGTGATTGCGTCAGGAAAGGAGGCGGCCCTTGTCCTGGCTGGACGAGGGGTCGGAGTCAAGACAGCCGGCAGGATTCTGTCAAGAATGAGGAAGGATGAGGACCTGCTCAGGGAAATCCTGAAGGAAGAAAGGAACTACGCCAGGCACCGCAGGTTCTGGAAGGACTAGGGTATTTTTATAAATAAAATCTAATTTTTGTTCAATATGAAAATCGACATTAACGGGTTGGCTGATTTCCTAATAAGAGCAAAACGCCAGACTTATGCGGGGAACGGTAAGGAGATTGTCCCTCAGAGACCTGGTTTCAGAGAACTTGAATACAAAGAAGGTGATTGGGAATACAGGGACAGTTACACCGGATTCTATTTTGCCCCAGGGCAGGAGATTGTCAGGTTCAGGGGAAAACCAATCTGGACAATGGCATATAGTGGCGGGATGAAATACGAGTTTCATGGGAATGTGAATTTTGTCAAACAAGTCTTTGAGTTCCTGAAGAAGGCAATGCTAAGGATTGAGAAATCAAAACCGTTCAGAGGTCCTGAGCATTTCAGGGAGGGGGATTATGAGTACACAAACAAAACAGATGGGGACATTAAAGATTTCAATGGCACAGAATGCATACTCTATAAAGGTAAAGAGGTTTTCAGGCAGAATTATATGGGAGGCCTGGTTATTGACAAATAAATGGAATCACAGAAAACCAATCAGGAAAAACCTATCAGGGTTTTCTTTTTATCACGACCATGCCCCTCTCGTTGCCGTCCCAGCTTTTATCCATCAGTCGCATCATCTCATCGATATCAATCTTCCAGAAGGCCTTTGAGTCGTAATCGGGATCGCAGACAGTGATCTTATTGTTCTTGGTATCGATTTCTGATATGAGCACATAGTGGCCAACGCCTTTCTCTGGAGATTTCTGCCTTAACCAGAAATCTATTATCATGTCATTGCCAGACCTCATGTTGTCAGCAATGAACTCCTTTGGATTGGTTATCTGGCTTGCATGGAATATTTCTGATCTTAGTTTGAGTTTATGCTTCCTGAAGAGTGTATTGAGTCTCTTGCCCATATCTTTGAGAGAAACGCCCAGCCTTACTGACTTCTTGTCTTTCACGATCTTATACTTCAGCATGTAGATGTTCTTTCTTTCCCTGCTGATTCCGGCATCCAGTTCAGATGCCATTTTTTCCTGATCCACCCACATCCCCTGGCGGAACAGTATCATCTGTACACAGCAGGGGCCACAGAAACTCGGTTTCTGGACAATGTGTTTGTATGGTGGTTTGATTCTTATGATGGCCATGATTATAGTTTAGAAAACGCAGATATATTAAATTATATTAGATTGTCTTTAATCGCCTTTTAATCAGGATTCACAGCGTCCCGAGTTCTCCAAGGAACGTTCCGTCCAGCATGTAGACTCTGGATTTCTTTCTCTTGGCAACTCTGAATATGGGACTCGGCCCCTCTGTGACGAAGTACTTCCTGATCTCCCTGGCTGTCTTGTTCATGGGTATCAGACCGGAGAGGTCATTGAAGGTCGGCATCAGTATAAGGCCGGGAAGCTTCTTGGTCTTTGGGATTCCCTTGTACTTCACTGATAGCTTCTTCCTGTCGAACTCTGCCTTTATCCAGGCATGATCCTTCCATCGATATCCAAGCTTATCTCTCATCTCAATAGCAGCGTGGTTGTGCCCTATTATTACGCTCTCGGAATCAAGGAATTCCCTGGCTGGCCAGGCATGCCCGTGGCAGAGCCATATGCCATTAAGGGCGAAGCCGGTACTTGGGTGGAGCTTTACACTGGCTGGAAGGAGCCGTTTGATTCTGTCATCGTGGTTGCCTGGTGTGACCTCGACTTTCGTGATCTCTGACAGCCGCTGGAAGAAGACAGGAATGTCCTTCTCCTCCTGTAAAGTGGTTCCGGGAACCTTGTGCTTTATGTCCCCGAGTATGACCAGTCTCTTTGCACCAGTCCCGTCCAGTAGTTTCTTTATCTTCTCCAGCAGCTTACCTGACTGTGAGGGTATCTTTATGCCGCTCTTCCTGTACTTGTACTCTATCCCTATATGCAGGTCAGATATCACCAGCACGTCACCAATCAGAACAGCCGGCTCACCTGTCACAAACTCAATGTCCATAATTAACAATCACAGATGGTTTTTATATTATTTATTCCCACACCCAAGGATGTGGTTTGGGGACGCAGCCTGAGATCTGATTCTAGAACCATGCTATCAGGGATGGTGTGCCCATGCTTATTCCTATCACTGCCAGCACCAGGCTTATCACCACTCCAATGAAAAGGCTAACGAAGGCTGAAAGAATCCACCATATCAGGCCGACCTTGACCGAGTCGCCAAGGCTGGCTGGGTATATCAGGTAGATCAGGACCACGTCCAGAATGAAGTAGACAGGAAACATCCAGATCTCCATCCAAATTGGAGCACTGAACACGAAGAAGAGGCTCACGAAGGCTGTGATGAACGTGACCAACAGGGCGAACTGGTAATCATTCTTCTTGAACCCGAATTTCTTGGTAAGGAACCAGAGTATCAGGGAGTTGATTATCAGAACTAGGACAAACATGCTCAGCACGTACTCGATGCCAAACATCTGCGCGGCTGTAGCGCTTAGGTCCCCAATCGCCATATGATCACAACTCTATTAGTTTCCTGAGTTCCCTGGGCTTCACGGTTCCCTTTTCTGTGATTATGAGATCGATGAAGTCTGATGGGGTCACATCGAAGGCAGGATTAACGATCCTGGCTCCCGGGATCTTCCTGGGGTCTATTATTTCTTTTGGGTCCCTCTGCTCTATCTTTACGTTGACATCAGGGGTGAATTTGTAGGTCTCTCCTGCCACCATGAAGGTCTTTCCGAACTTCTTCGCGGTTATGGCCATGGGAAAGGTCCCTATCTTATTGACGATAGAACCGTCAGGGAAT
>DAOUYM010000057.1 GCA_030666115.1 Candidatus Aenigmatarchaeota archaeon | reverse complement strand
AGGCGGAGGAGGCGGAGGAGCAGCTGTAACCCCAGGGGCACCTGTTGTTCCATATGAGATAAGGACCAATCTCATCTACGTCACACTTGAGCAGGGAGAGTATGAGATCCATTCTATGGAGGTTCTGAACAATCAGTATAGGAGCATAGTGGCTGACTTCACTGTTGAGGGCCTGATCTGGGACTTTGTGCAGATAGAGAAGCCTAAGCTAGAGATAGCATCCAAGTCAATAGGTGTCGGGAAAATAAAGCTATTCACGCTGCCAACCACCACGCCAGGAATATACACAGGTGATATCATAACCACAATAGGTAACGATACCTACAGAACCCCTGTCACAATTAAGGTAGAGAAGGCACCGCTGGCACTCCTTGACGTCCAGGTAAAGGCTCTTACCAAGGCAGTTGCTCCAGGAGAGTACTTGATATTCGAGGTGGTGCTTTTCAACATGGGGGAGACAGTCACAATAGAGGATATAATAACCATCTATACCGTTAGGAGTCTCAATACAGATCAGGTCATAACCAGGCTACAGGAGACTCTTGCAGTTGAGCAGAAGCTCAACATAAGAAGGAACATAACCATACCCGATGACACACCTTTCGACATGTACATGATAGAGGCCAACGTCACCTACTGGTATGGGGTCAAGCAGGCTTTCGCAGCAGACTCCTTCGAAGTGACCCAGCTGCCACCGATACTTATCGCCCTCAGAGCACTCTTCATGAACTGGATAACGTACGTTGTCCTGTTCGGTCTGGTGCCGCTGTTCTATGGCGGCAGGTGGCTCTATATGTTATACATGGAGAAGAGGAAGAAGAAGGTCCGTTACATATTCCCGATGGATATGAAGAAGCTCCCGCAGAAGGGACCGACTGCGTTCCCGGTTGGTAAGATAGCAGAGACAGATGTCGTCGCGTACTGGAACATGCACCAGCTGATGACCCACGGAATATCAGCAGGATCAACAGGAGCAGGGAAATCCGTCTCATCCATGATTATAGCAGAGGAACTGCTCAGGAGGAAGATACCTGTCATAGTATTTGATCCAACTGCGCAGTGGACGGGCTTCCTGAGGCCATGCAGGGACAAGCACATGCTTGATCTGTACCCGAAGTTCGGTCTGAAGCCAACAGACGCCAGGAGATTCCCAGGCAGGATAATCGAGATAACAGACCCGGACACCAAGATAGACGTGAGAGAGCACATGAAGCCGGGCGAGATGACGATATTCGTGATAAGCAGCATGGAGCCTGCCCAGCTCGATAGCTTCGTCAGGAATACTGTATCGGACATATTCAAGATACAGTGGCCAGAGGCCAAAACACTCAAGCTCTTCGTAGTCTACGACGAGGTCCACAGGCTGCTTCCGAAGTATGGCGGTAAGGGTGGATACGTGGCGCTGGAAAGGGGATGCAGAGAATTCAGAAAATGGGGAATAGGCATGTGGCTGATATCACAGGTACTCATGGACTTCAAGGGTGCGATAAGGGCTAACATCTCGAACGAGATCCAGCTGAGAACCAAGTACACTGGTGACATAAGAAGGGTCAAGCAGAAGTACGGCTTCGAGTACTCATCCACCATAACCAAGCTCAAGACAGGAACAGGTATGATCCAGAATGCAGAGTACAATCACGGAAAGCCATACTTCATAGAGTTCAGACCACTGCTCCATGATACAGGGAGACTGAGCGCCAAGGAAATCAAGGAGTATGTGAAGTATGATACAGAACTGATAGACTTGGAGACCAGGGTAGCTGCCCTGAAGAAGAAGGGCATAGATACCTCGGACATAGAGTTCGAAATCAAGCTCGCCAGAGACAAGACCAACCAGACCATGTTTGCCATGGCAAAGACTTATCTAGACTCTGCCAAGGCAAAGGTCGCTAAACTGAGAGGATAAACATGGGTGAAATATTAGGAGAGGATATATAAAATAAAGGGGGCGTGTTGAATGACAAAGAAACCAGAGGAGATATTGGCAAATCTGCAGAAACAGAAGGAGGATATAGAAATATTATTATCATCGCTTGAAGAGGCCTACTCAGAGGCAGGTATAACAGAGAAGCACTATAAGGAGGTCAAAGGCAAGAACCAGAAGAAGCTCAAGGAGCTTGAGAAGAAGATAAAGAAGATAGAACCAAAGGTCGCCAAGGTAGTGAAGAAGGAAGAAAAAAAGGCCAAGGCAGGACTTCCTGTAGCAGAGAAAAAACCAAGGACTGTCGGGGATATGATAGCGTCAGAGCAGCAAATCCCGGTATCAAAACCAATGGAAGGGGAGGGCCTGGGAGAGATTCCTGAAACCCCAGCAACCGCCACAGAGATCACGGAACCCGGGGCAGCAGAAGTGGTCCCAAAAACCCCCGGTAAGCCAGGTGAGGAGAGGTTCACCACCCAGGACATAAAGAACATGCTCTCCAGGTTCATCAAGGAAATAAAGCCTGGTGGTTTGGAAGTCCTCCCGAAGGTCGAGAAGATACAGCTACAGATAGAGAAGATGAGCGCATTCTTGGATGCTACAAAGGATGAGAAGACATCAAGGGACGAGACCATGAGAAGGCTTACAGAGGAAATAGGTGAGCTGAGATCCAGTGTCAACAGCCTTGACAGAAATGTCGGCCAGCAGGAAGTTATGGTGAGCGAGATAAATACGGCTGTTGCTGATCTAAAACCTCAAAGGTTCGTGAAATTCCTTAAGAAGCAGGACATGCAGGTCAAGATGCACGACACCAAGATCCAGAGAATGGAGGATATCACAACCGTGATATCCAAGAGACTTAGCACAGTTGAGGAGGTGCTGAAGAAGATAGGAAGTCTCGAGAAGATAGCTGATTTCGGAAGGGATATAGCAAAGAGACTGATTGATATCGAGAACAGGGAGAAGAGGATAGGAAGGATATCAGACAAGATAGACTCTATCTTCATGGAGCTCAACAAGAGGATGGATGAGTTCATGCTCTACAAGGCAAAGCAGGATACACTGGACGAGCTTTCAAGGGAGATGATGAGAGCGATAGATGACATAAACACCGGGATCGAAAAGTATGCTGAGAAAGAGGATCTCGATATGTTAAGGGATACAGTGGATTCCAGGATAGCAGGAATATCAACAGCTGGTCCGGCTGTATCACCAGAAGTCAAGAAGCTTCAGGATCAGAAAGAGGAGATAGAGGGATTGCTTGGAATGCTGGAAGAGCAGTTTAAGAAGGGTGGCCTGAAGAAGGAGGAATACGAGAAGGCAACGAGGGTGAATACAGAAAGGATAGACAGCATAAACAAGAAGATAGAAGCCGCAAAGAAGAAGACCAGTGCAGCCCCAGCGGCAGCTGGTTCTGATGAGCCTTCGTCTTGGACTGGTGTGGAATCTGCTGAATCAGGATCAGGTGAGAAGGTAGAAGAGACCAAACCGACAGGGACCGGGAAGAAAGAATCCAAACCCGAAGAAACAAAAGCTGGTAAAGAAGAAGCAAAGAAGATATCAGAGAAGCAAGAGGAGAAGACAGCGGCCAAACCAACTGCAGAGGCACTACCAGGACCACCAGCAGGAGCACCACCCGAAAAACCACCATTAGGAGAACCAGCACCCAAACCAAAAGAGGAGAAACCAGTTCCTGCTGAAAAACCAGCCAAACCAGCCAAACCAGCCAAACCAGCCAAACCAGCAGAACCAGAAAAGCCAGACAAGGACGGGATGCTCAAGGATCTTGAGGAGTCCCTTAAGGTGGGCGAGATAACCAAGGGCGTGTTTGAGAGCGTGAAGAAGAAGCTGTTCAGGAAGAAAGAGGAAAAGTGAGAGAATGAGAATATAGAGAACGAGGATATAGATGAAGAGTAAATTATTGTTGGTGGTAGTATTCTTGGCAGTAGTAATATTACTAGGTAACCAATACACGTCATCACTTGAGATTGATGACCAGTGGTTCAACTCCAGCTGGCATTTCAGGGTCAAGATGGACGTGAATACATCTGACTACGACAGGACCAGCTGGCCTGTTGAATATGAGATGAACTTCACCCAGCTCTTCGGGCAGATGAACATAACAGGAACATTTGATAATGAGTCTGTCAGGGTTTTCGAGTACAATGATACTGGTGGCATAATAGGCGAGTTTCCAAGCCAGTTCGATGAGGCAGATGATTACAACGCCTCCACTAATGCTGTTGGTACCCTGGTTTTCATCCTTAACGGAACCACCAGCCAGAACACACTGAGACAATTCTATGTTTACTTCGACAGGACAGAAACAGGCGCAAAGACAGATAAAATCTACAACACCGGAATGAACTACACGTGGGATGGCGAGCATCTCGTGGTTAACAACACCAAGGTATCAGTCAAGATAGATACTGAGAGAGGGGATAACACTTCGGGTATCTGGCAGGTCCAGTACAGGGACCAGGACGAGACCAATCTCTTCAACCCGTCCGGTCCCTCAGACAAGACCAGGGAATTCACATTCCTTTCCGATGGAACCTACAACTATTCGTATAACTTCAGCAATAACGGAAGCATAACAACGGGCCCTGTCAGGATAACCTTCAGGCAGGTCGGTTACGAGGTTTACTGGAATGATCCCCAGAACGTGACCAATGCGACCAGGATAGTGAAGGAGTACTACTTCTACTTCAACAACACAGAAGACGACTCGAGTAACAGCAGCTGGGTACTGATAAAACACAACCTCACCAACATCAATGGAACAGTCATGTACAGGGAATCCAAAGCAGGCTTGTTGGCTTTTGATCTACTTGGAGCGTATGGTGCAACTTACAAGATAGATCAGAACTACACCACTGATCCTGGTTCCTGGGTCAGGGGAACCTACAACCTCGGAGGTTCGATGACGGCCCTGATAAACGTAAACGAGACAGGAACCAGCAATTTCCATGCTGATAATTACAC
>DAOUYM010000009.1 GCA_030666115.1 Candidatus Aenigmatarchaeota archaeon | reverse complement strand
GTGCCCGCAGCCCCAGACCATTGAACATCTCGCTGCACTGAACATGGTTGGAATAGAAAAGATGGTGGTGGTCCAGAACAAGATAGACCTGGTCACAGAAGAGGAGGCCAGGAAGAACTACAGCCAGATAAAGGATTTCCTGAAGGGAAGTATTGCAAAAGACGCCCCCATAATCCCGATCTCAGCCCTGCAGAACATCAACATAGACGCGCTCATTGAGGCCATGGAGAATAATATACCTACCCCGAAGAGGGACCTCAAGAAGTCTCCCAGGATGCTCATAGCAAGATCGTTTGATGTGAACAGGCCCGGAACAGCGATAAAGAAGCTCAGGGGCGGGATACTTGGAGGTTCCCTGGTAGAAGGCAAGCTAAAGGGGGGGGATGAAGTCGAGATAAGGCCGGGGATAAAGATAAATGATAGTTATGAGCCTGTGAAGACCAAGATCACAGGAATCCAGAAGTCAATGACAGACATAAAGGAAGCAGACCCGGGCGGACTGCTCGGTATATCCACCAAGCTCGATCCTTACCTGGCCAAGTCAGACACGCTTTCAGGAAACATGCTTGGACTGCCCGGAAAGCTGCCTGATGTCCTTAAGGAATTCAGGATGTCCATCAACCTGCTGGAAAGGATAGTCGGTTCGAAAGAGGAGCTGAAAACAGAGCCGGTCAGGACAGGTGACGTGCTGATGATAACGTCAGGGACAACCAGGACCATCGGAACAGTGAAATCAGCAAAGGACAAGGAAAAGGAGATTGAACTGGAACTGAAGATCCCTATATGCGCCATGGAGAAGTCAAGGATAGCCGTATCCAGGCAGGTCTCTAGCAGGTGGAGACTGATAGGCTGGGGCGAGATAAAATAATCAGCAATTAGACGCAATCAGCAACGAATGGTTTTTAGATTCCTTTCTACTTCAGATGCTCTTTTCATGTAGTGTTCCCTTAATCTGTCATATTCGGATTTGCTTATCCTGGAGTCCCTGAAGTATCTGACCTGGAGATCCTTGATTGTTTTTGATAGCGAGTCCTTCTCATTCTCCAGGTCTTTCAGCCTTTTCCTGACCTTGCTGGATTTGCTGGCCATATACGCAATAAATATTACAGCGAGGATAACAATGAAACCTGCGATTGACAGCAGCCAGTTGGTTGTCAAGAAAGATGTGATCTCACTGTACCAGGTCTTCTGTGTGGTGGTCTGTAGTATGGCTTCGCTCTCCAGCTCGTCGAGTTTGTTTATGGTCTGGGTGAGCAGTTCATTGGTTTGGGTGTAATCCTCCATCCCGAAGGCTGTGAGGGCCTGATCGAAAAGGGCTTCAGCCGAACCAGTATCTATCCCAAGTGCCTGGGACTCGTATATCATCCCCTCCACCTGGTTTATCAGGGAATCCGTCCCTATTGCCAGCTCCTTTATCTCAGTAACCTTATTCGCCAAAGATTCTGCTGCCAGGTAGTGCTCCTGGTCGTACAGCAGCCTTGCCTCCTCCAGGGTATCGCTGACGTAGGTTGTTCCGAAGCCGAGTTCCTGCATTGATTGTATCTCAGCCTCTGCACTGGCCATTGCCTCAAGGGCGCGATCCTGGTCACCCAGTGCATCCACGTAAGGTATGAAGTAGAGCAGAAGTATTACCACAACGATTACAGCTATAACAACGCCGGCCACCCTCTTCCCCTTTCCGGACTTCTTGCCTGATCTCACTTTCTCCGTATCAAAGGCATTCTGTATGCTGGTCATCTCTGTGTTCAGGGCACTCATCATCATACTGTAACCTGCCTTGGACATTCCTGTTCCCTCAAAATATTTCTTCTGGAGGTCAATGATACGCTTGCTTACACCCCTGAGTTCTGATTCAAGGCCATTGAGCAGGCTGTCAGCAGTCATCCTTATCTTTCTTATGTTCAGGTCTGCCCTTACGTTTGTTATTTCCTTTAGTTTCTTCTCACTCTCTGACAACCATCCGTGATAATCTTCTGATGATATGGATTTATCCTGCCAGTACCTTTTCTGGTAGTCCTTTATCATGTCGAATATGCCCCTCTCCTCGTTCTCTATCCTGCCCAGTTTCCCTGTAATGGATCTTATCACGACAATCCTGTGGGTCCTCCACACAAGGACCGATAATATGACTATGATTATTATTATCATCCACCAATTCCCATGAGCAAAAGCAAGAGCATCGACAAGGCCATATGTCTCCATTGAATAGGTCAGCAGGGCTGATTCTGCCCTCTCCCCCGCCCTCTCGTAATCCCCTCTCTGGAATGCTGCAACTGCCAGGGAATGCATCTTCCTGGTTTCTGGTGCGCCTATGCCGTAGGACTCGGCCTTTCCTATCATCACACCAAGGTCCTGAATTATCTTATCTGTCCTGAAAGCCAGATTTCCCGTAGCTATTATCTCATTTGCCAGGTCGTCTGCTTTATAAAAATCCCAATCATCCAGCGCATTCTTTGCCTGTCCCAGGAGGATATCCAGTCCATCGGTTCTGAATCCGGCGTCAGCCATGTCCTGGACCCTATCCTCAGCGTCCTGGGTGGCTTCCCTTGTCTCGTTCTCTGTTACGCTGTATACTGAAAGGATTGTCTTGAACGTGTCGGATACAGTACTGTCAGAATAGGTTCCCTGTGCCTTGAAGGTCAGTTCATAGTGTCCATATGACATGTATTCCGGGACATCTATCGTAACTGCAAAGTTAATCTTGTCATTGTAACCCAGCTTTTCTATGAGTGTTGGTGTGATCTTTAGGTTGGTATGGGGATGACCAGAAACCGTGAGCTTGACGTCCTTTATGACTGTACCCACAACAGTGTTGTGGGCAGAGACCAGAACGGTTCCTGACTCTCCCTTGTTGATCCATATCCTCTCCGGAGCAGTGAGATCAATATTGGGTTCTGTGGCAGCAAAGGTTGGTGGTACTGTTGTGCTACCGCCACCAGGAGAAGCAGGTATTGAGCAGTCGTCATCTGTGACGTAACTGCATCCTGCACCACAAACATTGTCAGTGTTGTTGCATTCCACGGCTATATTAGCGTAGGTTGATCCGTTCACGCTCTCATTGCAGACCGTGTTTACATGGACAGTCTTCAGTCCTATATACGCAGTGGACGGGTTGGTGTAGAGTGTCAGGTTCCTCCACAAGGTCTGTCCTGATGTGACAGTACCCAGGTCCTCTGTGGTGTTGCCCCACACAATTTCCCATCCAGAGGGTATGGTCCAGTTAAGCGTGGTGTTGGTGGAGCTCTCGTTACCTATGTTCTTCATCTTAAGGGTCATGTTGAAGGTCTGGTTCTGGTAGACAGAACCAGGAGCTGATATGAGATACAGATTGAAATAGGGCCCTCCTGTATAAGAATTGAGTGTGATATTGAAAGTGTCTGATGATGGTGAGGCAGTCTTTGCAGGAGCAGCAGGATCAGCTGACACGTTAATGGTGAAGTTGGTCTCAATGTCATGGTCATCAAACATGGCAGTTACGTTTACATGCTCCTCTGTATTGTTGGATAGGGAGAACTGGCATGAGGTGCTTCCGTTGTAATATACGTCCAGATGCCAGTCGCTTGTTATGGTGAAGTAGAGAGTGTCGTCTCCTGTATTGTTTATTATCAGCAGCCCAAGCTCATTGATCGTGTTGACCAAGCCGCTCTTTACGCCAGTGAAAGCGGAAGTGTTCATGATCCAGCTGTAGTCCAGGGCAACGCTCAGGTTGTAGGTGCTGGAGTAGCCTGAGTGATTCAGCGTGTCATTGGACCATATCCTGTAGTAGTACATCCTCTCGTTACTGGCTGTGGTGAAAGAGGTGTTCCATTCATCATTACTTATGTTGTTCATGGTCTTGTTAACCCAGCTGCATTCAGGGCATTCCTTGTACTGGAACATCACTGTGCTTACATTGGAGACGTCTGTTACGTTGGCAGTAACGTTCAGTGTTACACCAGGATCTATGTCATCGCTGGAGCCCGGGGAGAATCCTATTGAATTGACAGTGGGGGGTGTGCTCAGATCAACTGAGAATGTATAGTTGGGGGTGGACCAGTTGCTCTGCGAAGCATTATCATAGGTCAGGCAGTTCCAGACGTAGGTTCCGTCCGGGATGTTGTTTATTGTCCAGTTCGCTGTTGTCTGGTTCGTCAGTCCCCTGCTGAAGTGATCAAGTATGTCACTGGGGGCCAGCATGATATTGTAAAGGGCCAGCTCGTCCATTGTCCCGTTCAGGCTGCCTGGACCAGCTCCCCATCCGCAACCGGGCTTGGTTATTCCTATCCTGAGCTTGGAGGTATCGGCATACATGCTCTTGGGATCCGTGTTCTTCTTCTTGAGAGAGCCGTTTACGTATATCCTGGCTTCTGATTCGTTCCATGTGGCCACGATATGATACCATGTGCTGTTGGTGAGACCCGTATCTGTACTGAAGTCAACATTCCAGTCATCCAGGGCCAGTCTCACTCTCCCGCTGCTGGAAAGGTACATCGCATAAGGGAAGGTGTATCCGCAGGATTCGTCCTTGGTTATGACAGAGGTCCACGTGCTGACCTGGTTGTATTTTAACCAGAACTCTATGGTACCCTCAGAAACCAGGTCGATGCTGCTGGAATCCTGTATCTCGATGTAATTGTCTGATCCGTTGAGTTCGAAGGCACCGAAGAACTTCCCTCCTGTGGAGTTGAATGTTGCCCCATAAACAGTCCCGTTGTTACCGCTTGCGCTCCAGTCATACATAATGGAATCATTCTCACCAGCATATGAATCGTTGTTGAAATGGAACAGCAGAACTGTTGAGGATACGGGATCTGTCTGTCCCAGATCAAGGGTCTGGTTCACGGAGAAGCTGCCGCTTATGTCATGGTAGAGCTTCACGCTCTCGAGGTAGTTGTCAGTGCTCACGGAACAGTTGAAGGTTATGTTATTGGTTGAATTAAATACCAGACTGTCAGCCGGGGCGTTCAGGTTCACGGTTATGTCAGCAGATACAATGCATGTTAATAGAACGGATATCAGCACCACTAGGAAAAGATACCTGTATCTCATTGTCATAATGATCATCATATCTTGCTGAACACTTCCTGTTCCGGGAATATCTCGATCCCTGTTCCGCTGAGGACCTGCATTGCAACTATCTTCTTCATGTGCTTCGCGCCCCTCATCTTAAGGATCTCGATCGCATTTTCCCTGATGTTGCCCTTCCTTATGTTGTAGAGGACGATCACACCATCAGCCAGGAACTCCTCGACCCCGGACCTGCTGAAGGTCGTGGGGATCTGCTCTGTTTCTGTTATAAGGAACGCAGTGGAATCCATACGCTCGAAGTATCTGAAGAGCTGCTCCACGTAGCTCCTGTAGTTGTCCTCCTTACCCACAAAGGCGGAGGATATGGCTGACAGGGAATCCACTATGACAATATCAGGAGTGAAACCCTCTGGAAGCACAACAGGAGTGTAGTCTATGGCGAGCTCACCCCGTTCCTTTGCAAGCAGTGCATCTATGGATTTCGCTATGTCGAATGAACTGAACCTCTTTATCAGGAACTTGCCTTGTTTTTCGAACTCCCTGACAGGCCATCCGAAATCATCCATGTGTTCCCTTAGCCTCTCCTCTGGCTCTTCAAACGACATATATAAACATTTCTTTCCTTCCCTGGCAGCGTTTGTAAGGATCTGGAGACAAAGAATGGTCTTGCCAGAGCCTGCGCCACCTGCCACCAATATGGATGCACCCTTGGGCATGCCGTGCTCGAACAGGTCATCGAGTCCCTTTATGCTGGTTTTAATATATTCACGCTTTTTCTGCTCATGCTTCTTATGTTTCTTTCCAGAGGTGTGATGTCTTGGTTTCCGTGCCTTTTCCGCTGGTTTGTGGTGTCTCTTGGACTTGCCTTTCTTAGAAGCCATGATTAAATTATTGCGGCATTGTTTATAAATTTTTCAGAAATGTTTAAACATGTTTTTTAAGGACCTGATATAATTAATTAATGTACTGTGTGCGTAATGCTGGGATATGCATGATCTGCAGCGATCTGAATTGGTGCTGCGTGGTTATTGAGTGATTCTATGAAGGACATCAAGAAGAGCATTAAAGAGAACGATGTTATGATGCTGGTGATTCCTAACCAGAATTATGCAGGCTCCCTTGGGAGCGTGGCAAAAACCATGAGCAAAACCTTCAACAAGATATGTTACATCTCACTCAACAAGCCCAGGGAATCCCTTATAAACGGATTCAAGAAAAAAGGAGTTGATACCGAGAAGTTCTTCTTCATAGACGCTGTGGGGAAGGGCACGAGCTCGGATGATGTTTCATACGTCTCCTCACCAAAGGCCCTGACAGAACTCAACATAGCCATAATCAAGGCGCTATCGGGTGTGGTGGACTCCAGCCTGTTCGATTCGCTTTCCACGCTGCTCATATACGAGGAGCCCTCAACCGTGATAAAGTTCTCCCACTCCATCATATCAGCCTTCAGAAACAAGAAGATCAAGGCTGTGTTGACGTGCCTTGGGGGTGATGCCAAGTCAGATCTCATAAAGGACCTCAGCATGTTCGTGGACAAGGTAATTAAACTGTAGGTGGTGATTGCACGCCAGCAAAAAGAAAAAAGGTATTAGATGGTGATAAAGAATTGAACAAGGAACCAGGAATTGGTAAAAGTGAATACGAGACTATTTTTAAGAACATTCCATTCGTGGCGTTTACTGTTGACAAGAAGGGCAGGATCCTTGAAGCCAACAAACACAGTGAAAGATTATTTGGCTTGAGAATAAAAGATTTCAGGGGTAAGAGATTCGATCAAATAGCAACCCCGAACAAAGGGGATTTGCTGAAGGCCTTCATGGAACTTAGAAAAAACTTCCAGGGAAAGGTAACAGAGAAATTAACATGTGAGGTCAGAATAAAAAACAAGGAGAAGATTCTACTCGAGCTTGTGGGCATACCTTTGAAAGAGAAAGGTAAAGTGACAGGAATCCTTATTGTCGGCAACGACATCACCGAGCAGAAGAAGGCGGATGAGGAACTCAGGAAATCGAAGAGGGAACTGGAAAAAAAGATTTATGATCTCGAGAGGTTCAGCAAGTTGTCAGTCGGAAGGGAACTCAGAATGCTTGAGCTTAAGAAGAAGATCAAAAAAATGGAAGATCTGCTCAAGAAGCACGGGATTGGTAGGGATGGTGAAGAATGAATATATACATGGTTCTGCCAATCGTGGCGTTTATCGCAAATCTGGCGCTTGGTTCATACATTCTCTACAGGGATCCCAAGAGCAAGCTGAACAGGATATACGCACTGTTCGCGTTCTCGATGGTTCTGTGGGCAACTGGGGATATCGTTGTTTTCACTTACTTTTTAGGCGAGATGACCATGCATATAGATAAGATATCAACCATAGGCGCTGCCCTTGTCCCTGCCTTCCTGCTCCATTTCTTCCTGGTCTTCACCAAAAACAGGTACGTGAATAGGAAAGCATACTATCTGACTTACATTCCGGCGGCGTTCTTCATCTACATCAGATTTACCACAGAACTTATAGTAAAATCAATAGAACCGGTCTACTGGGGCCATAACTACATTTACGGGATCATGTATGCCCCGCTCGTGGCATACATTATGGGATACACCATTCTCGGTCTCATATTCTGTTACAGATTCTATTCGAGAACCAAGGGTAAGAAAGAAAAGATCCAGGCAAAGCTCCTAATAGTTGCCATAAGCATACCGGTAGTGGGTGGATTCCTGAGCCAGGGTCTGCCTCCACTCATGGGTCTCGAGATATTCCCGCTGACAACCACACTGACAACATTATCCGCTGTGATCATATCATATGCCATGATTAAGTATATGCTGATGACCCCACCGCGATTCAGTATTCGAAATAAGATGATAGTGTTGTTTTTGATAGTTTCCATAATACCGGTCGCTTTTACCGGATATTTCTTTATCAATTCTATGCAGTCCAGCTTAACTGACCAGATACACAATCACCTGGAATCAGTCGCACAATCAAGGGCAAATCATCTCAGAAGTTTCATCGAGGAACAGGAGGAAAATATTATGATTATATCCAATATTGATTGTACAAGAGACCTTCTGAAACTGTATTATGAGGGGAAAGATTATACCGATGAATATGAGCATACCAGGAAAGAATTAAATAAAAATTTCCACAAAGAATTTAACGAAATCTCCGTTATTGATAGGCAGGGAGAATTAGTGATCACAACGAATCCCGAAGGGAAAATCGGAACCGATTTTTCGAAAGATTCGATATTTCTGGCCGGAAAGAATGGGCTTCACGTTAAGGATGTATACTATGATGAAGAGTTTGGACAGACAAATCTCGCGATTTCCATGCCATTAATTGATGATGGTCTGTTGTTAGGGATTGTGTTTGTCAAAATTAAATCATCAGTGCTGAATGAAATAACCCTTGACGAAACAGGATTAGGGGAAACAGGAGAAACTTATATTGTAAACGAAAACGGATATATGATAACCGACTCCAGATTTATGAATAACACCGTCCTTAAGTTGAAGGTTGATACACTGGGTTCCAGGAACTGTAGGATAGATGAATCAGGCAGTCGTGGCGGTCACAGGCCGATAGAAACGTACAGAGATTACAGGGGTGTTCATGTCCTTGGGGTGCGTGTTTACATTGGTGAAATGGGGTGGTGTCTGTTAACGGAAATGAACGAATCTGAGGCGTTTGCGCCTTTAACTGAAATGGGAAATCTTATGCTAATTGCTACCTTAATATTTGCATTATTGGTTGTAGGATTTGCCACCATTTTCTCACGCTCAATCTCAGAATCGATCATTAAATTAAGGGACATCGTCAACGAAATCGGCAAAGGCAAGCTGGACACGAAAATAGAAATCAAATCAAAAGATGAAATAGGCGAGCTCGCTACATCCTTCAAGCGAATGGTAATTGACTTGAAAAGGTCACAGAAACAGGTAAAGAGACATGCTGAAGAACTCGAGAATAGGGTTAAGGAAAGAACAAAAGAGCTGGATGCTAAGGTTAACGAACTCACAGACACCAAGACAGCTGTTCTGAACATGATGGAGGACATGGATGAGGCAAACAAGGAGCTGGTTAGAACACAGGATGAACTCGGGGGGAGCCTGAGGGAACTGAGAGAGATGGATATGAAGAAGGACCAGTTCATTTCAATTGCTGCGCACGAACTAAAGACTCCGCTCACCTCGATCCATGGTTTTTCGCAGTTACTTCAGGACAGGAAGATTGCGGACAACTTCACCAAAAGGAGCAAATATCTCAAGATAATGGATCAGGAAACAAAAAGATTAGCTAAACTCGTTGGTGATATGTTAGATCTTTCCGGAATAGACCTCGGAACAGTTAAGATAGAACTCAGCAAATTCAGCGTGAATGAATTGATGGACAGCCTGAAGAAGGAGATGGATATTCAGATAAAAGACAAGGGTCTGGAATCGGCCTACGATGTAAAGAAGAATATACCAAATATTGAAACGGATAGGGAGAAGCTTATGGAAGTCCTCTTGAATCTAATAAGTAATTCAGTGAAGTACACCCCAAAGGGAAAGATAACCGTGAAAGCCTTCAGGGACAAGGAAAACATCCACTTCATCGTTAAGGATACGGGAATAGGCATATCAAAAGAGAACCAGGAAATGATATTCGACAGGTTCTACCAGGTCGATTCGTCATATACAAGAAAGGCCGGAGGAACGGGCCTGGGCCTTGCCCTGTGCAAGGAATTCGTTGAACTGCTTGGCGGCAAGATATGGATAGTGAGCGAGAAGGGCAAGGGAAGCGAATTCCATTTCACCCTGCCTATAAGAGGCGTCCCCAAAGAGCATATCAGGGAAGCTGAGAGGAAATCAAAAGAAAAGCTTAGAAAATCAGGTAAAGTGAGAGGGGATATTGAAAGAATGGGGTTTGGGGAATTAAATAACAAATGAGTTAGTTCATCCCAAGATTTTCTTTACCCTTTTTATCAGGTCATCGTTGTCAAAAGGTTTGGTGATGTAATCAAGGACCCCCATCTCCTTCAGTACGCCCTTGCCTGCCTCTGAGAACTTGGCAACTGTCAGGAAAGCTATCTTCATGTCCTTGGTCTTGGGATCGCTCCTTATCTTGTCGCACACTTCCCTTCCGCTCATACCCGGCATCATCATATCCAGGAGGATGAGGTCGGGTTTCTCTGTCCTGAGCTTTTCCAGGGCATCTTCACCGTTCATGGCTGTTATCACTTCATAGCCTTCCTGCTCCATAACCACCTTAACCAGCTCTATAAGGTTCTTCTCGTCATCCACGACCATGATCTTCTTGGCCATATTTATCTATTGATCCTTCTTGTTTATTAAATGTTTTTTCTCAATCGTGATGGAGTTGTCAACGAACATGATGACATCCTTTATCAGCTCGTCCCTCTCGTAATTCATCAGGTGGCCACCCTTCAGGGTTATGAGGACTTTATTGGATTTGCCGTTCATCTTCTTCTGGAGTATCTTATGCACGAACCTGAGGATCAGGTAGGTCTGCCTGTATATAAGGAGTGTGGAAAGTGTGTCGAAAACCACAATCCCGCATTTCTTCTCCTTGATCGCCTTCATCAGGGCAGCCAGTATCGAGACTGTATCGGTCGGGGCTGAAATAAAGATGCAGTTGTAAACCGGCTGCTGCTTCTTGTAGTAGCTGCTCAGAACGTCAATGAAGAAGAAGTCCTTCACATTAACATTCTGCTTGTTTAGATCCTCTATCACGTCCTTGTAGGGCTTGTTCAGGCACACGTAGCATATTTTCTTACCCAGCTTTCCCAGTGACTTCATCACATCCACTATCTTGTCCTCGTACTGATTCTCATCAAGAACCACCAGCAGGGTCTTGTTATCGAGTATCTCCTTGGATATATCCATCAGAACACCATTAGCATTATGTAATAATATCCGGTACTGATTTAAATAAATTACAATTATGTTTAAACAAACCGTTAAAATATATAAATAACGCAACGAATTAACATTAAGGTGATTCTTTGGGTAGTGTGTTGAGAAATGGGTGTTTTCCGATTGTGACATATGCTGTCCAGTCCAGTGGTCCTGTCCTGAGCGGACTCATGCTTGACAATGGACCTGCCCTTCTGGCTTCTTTTCTCGACCAGGCCGGCTACAAGCCAGTGATATTCGATTACAACAACATCAAGACAATAGAGACCATAAGCAAGAACGGCAAGGAGGGCTTTCTCAGGGGGGTCATAGGGGAGCTTGATGAGTATGTGAAATCCAACGATGTCAGGATCGTGGGCTTCAAGCTCTACACCAACGGCTTCGCTGACTCTGCCAGGATAGCAGGCGTACTCAAGGAAAGGAATCCTGGTCTTGTGGTGATTGCGGGGGGTCCCCAGGTGGACTGGTACGGGGAGACCATATGGGATTACACAGACCGCCTGGGTGTGAATGCCTTTGACATCCTTTCCCCTGGCTACATAGACGGAAACATAGTAAAGGTGGCAGATCACTTCTACAGGGACGGTGCTGGCTTAAGCAACATACCGAACCTTATCTACAGGGAAAACGGACGTGTTGGTAGAACAGGCAGGATGGACGGTGACATAAACGAGCTTGTTTTCCCGCTCTTTGATGAAGAGGTTCATCCGGACATAAGTGACAAGATCATGATCCCTGTACATGAGGATAGCAGGAGCTGTTCGCGACTGGTATTGAAAAAAGTGCCGTGCTATTTTTGCATACATACCAAGATAGGTGGAAGGTATCAGGAAAGGGATCCGGAGAAACTCGTTGATGAAATGGAGCACTTAAAGAAACACGGGTTCAGGGTTTCAAGGCTTAGCGGGCCATCGCCGAGCACAGAGTACATAAACAGGCTTGTGGGCATGATGCCTGACGGATGCATGATAAGCACTTTCGGCGGGCCAGGCGGGAAGTATGATTACTCCAGAATCAGTGGTAAGGTCCTTTCGGTCTTTGACGGACTGGAGTCAGGGGACGGAAGAATCCTTATGGACCTGCTTGGTAAGACAAGGAATGCAGGGGAATACCTGTCCGGGATCATGAACAGGGTAAAGGGATTGAGAAAGGAGGGCATAGCGACAGTGACTTCGCTGATAGTTCCTGCTGCTGATGAGACAGATGACAGCATGAAGAGGACCCAGGATCTGATGTACGAGATGGATCCGGATTTCGCGCCTGTCCTCCCGCTTGGTCCCATGGCAGACACCCCCCTTGCAAGGTCTGCGCGTGAGGGAAAGATTGAAGGGATGAAGGTTGACCCGGATTACAAGGAAAGGATGATGGCAATGGATGTTGACCTTCTCCAGCCCCCAAACATGTGGCCAACGCCACCGTGGCAGCTCAGGGTGAACGGCAAATGGATTGAAAACCCGTTCATGATCTCCCAGCAATTCTCAGCCAAACTGATGGAAAGGGGAATATACCCGTTATCAGATGAGATAGTCCTGATGTCCTACCTTTACCATGGAGGGCTCCCCGAAGACCAGGATATTAGAAGGAAACAGTGCCTGGAATTCATGGCCAGCGCCCGTGAGGACATCGGGAAAGGGAACATTGGAGGACTCAGGGAGAAGGTTGACAGGATCAATAAAAATCAGTTAGGGGGTACAGTATGAATGGGATAGATAATCTTAGGAAAGAGTTGTATGAGTTGGATGAAATGGGTGTGGAGGATTTTCAAAGAATAAGGAATGCGAGATTCGCAGGATTGGTCCTGCATCATTTCCGCAACAATGAACCATACAGGAAGTTACTGTTGAAGAAGAGCGGCATAAAGAGCGAGGATCAATTACCAAAAACAATATCAGAGATCGGGATACTTCCAACAACCGAAAGGGAGTGGTTTGAGGAAGCCAGGATACATGATAATCCTTCTGTGTCAAAGGATAAGATAAAGAAGAATATAGAGACCAGCGGTTCGACAGGAAAACCTTTTTTGATTCCATACTCTCATCGTGCAAGCATGGAAACAGGAGGGAAGCTTTTTGCAAGGGCCATGATAATGGCAGGTATTGATACCAATAATCCCTGCTACATAGTCACGCACTGGATACCAGAAAAGGAAGGTGTTCCAGGAAAGGATATCTGGGCAAGTCATGAGATTATGCCACTTTACAAAGAGCTTGGCGGGAACCTTATTGATGAGAGCACTCAGACACCGCTCCTGCAGCACATGGATAACATAATAGAGAGTGGTGCAGAATCCACTGTATCAGGCACGCCTCTGTACAACGCACTGGCAGGTGTTGTGTTGAGTAAGGGACTGACAGACAAGATAAAGCTTAAAACGGTTTTTGCTTCAGGTGGTGGCGTCCTTGACGTGGATCGCGCTTTTGTTAAAAAGGCTCTTGGCCTCGATAAGTATCTGCTTTTCTATGCCACCAGCGAGGCCATGATATCAGCAACACAGTTGGAAGAGGGCGGTCCTTACTACGCGTTCGCTGATACGCATGCGATTGAGATAGTGGACAAAGATCTCAATCCGGTTAAAGAAGGAGAAAAAGGGAAGATCCTATTAACACCGTTCGATATGGATTCAGCGCCTGTGGTAAGGTACATTATCGGGGATGAGGTAAGATATGTCGGGGTGGGACCGCATGAAGGCCACAGCAAATTTGTTCCTGTCTTTGACAGCATAAGGAGATTCAAGGACGCGGCCATGGGGGGAGGTCTCCTTGCCCTGTCGCAGATAGAGGAGTTCCCGAAATACATGAGGGAGAAGGGTATGGTTGCAATGGGGATACAGGTGGCCAAGCAGAGAGAGGGAATGAAGGATAAGCCAGTAATAAGGCTGGAGGTTCCGCCTGGCCAGGACCCGGATAAGATAGAGGAAGCTGCAATATACGCATTCAGGAAGAACGATCAGATGGCATACCTCATAGACTCCGGGGAGATACGTCCTCCAGGAGTGGAGATATACAAACCAGGCGAATTGAGAGGTAATAGACTTAAGCCGACCCTGTTCATTGACGAGACCGGCGGGTAAGTGCGGGTAAAGCGTGGATAAAGCACAGATAAGATAGAGCCCTCAATGATGACAGGGACAGCTACCCGCTACCCCTTTGAGATGATGTAGGGTTCTATCTTTGCACCCAGGTCTTTCATGCTCCTAATCCTGTCTATGGACTGGGATTTATAGATCGGGTCGTTCTTATCCCACTTGTCTATTGGTTTTACCATGAATTCACAATACTGCTTGCCCATAGCCGTGCACATGGTCTCCACGCACAGACATCTTTTGTTGAATGATAGCTTGCCTGTTGCCCCCAGGCTGCCCCTCACGAAGTAGTCCACTGGGTTTTTCTGGGTACCAAAGAACCTTTTATACTCGTGTGCAGCAGGAGGATTGCCTTTTATTATAAGGATCTCGTCCTCGAAGTCCAGTCTTATGATCTCGAACTGTCCCATTCCAACCATCTCGGATTGACCTAGATTGAATTCCATGAGCTTCTTCTTGTCTGATATGGTTTTTGCATACCCGAATCTGTCAGTAACCATCTTGATTCCCTTTTCTGCCTGCAGGTAACCCATGCTATAAAGGATGTCTGCTGTTTTCTTTACACCCAGCTCTTTCTCCAGCAGCCTTTGCAGATATATAAAGGTATATAGCTCGGATATGAAACATGGTATGTCCCAGAGCAAGAACTTGCCTTCCTTGTGCTTTATTGCCTTGAACTTCATCACTCTCTGCAGAATTGCAGGCGGTGGTTTGAATGCCATGTCATCTCCTTACGTCCCCATATCCGATACGGTCTGTGGTTCTCCTATTTCTCAATGATGTGCACAATGAGCCCTTCATTGTTATTGATCTCCAATGGATGGATATCCTCGTCGTTCTTGGTATGACGCATCTTCCGGACGAGAAGGCTCCTCGAGAACTCACCGCCCATTGATTCAAAGGTTATCTGGATCACGCCATCACACACGAACTCGGATATAGTATCTCTGGAAAGATATTCGCCCTTCTCAGGTGATTCGGATATCAGGATCGTGGTGCAGTGGTCCACGTTCCTCAGGTCGTCAATGAAGCCGTACAGGAAACGCTTGACCACGAAGTCTCCCATCACAGGCGGGGAGAAGAATGACTTTCCCTTGGAGATGTCTATGAGGGCGGCATCTGTCATGAAGGTGTATATGGGGGCGTTGACAGCTAGGGTGGATATCGAGTCGATCACGAGCCTCCTGATCTTGTTCTTTATCACATTGTCAACAATTGATTTCGCTGTCTCCTGGTCTATCTCCTTGGTTGGTACGTGCAGAACCTGGATCATCTTGCTCTTAATGATCTTGTCAAAGTCCCAGCCGAACAGGGCAGCCTGCTCCTTGAGGCCGTCCTCTGTCTGTTCAAAGGTCACGTACAACCCCTTCTCCCTGAACTTGACGGCTCCGTTGTACAGGTACTGGAGCCCGAAAATGGTCTTCCCTGTCCCGGGGCTTCCTGTAAGCAGAATTGTGCTTGCAACAGGGAACCCGCCGCTAACCAACTCGTCAAATCCCTTTATGCCGACCTTTATCCTTTTCATGACCATGTAAACGCCCAATATGATATTATAGAATATTTGGAAGCAGAGTATTTATATATTTTGATAATGTTTAAACATATACATAAAAAACAAATATATTTTATATATCCATATAATTTATGTATGTACATGGTTAAACATAACAGGTTATTTCTTATAAGGGAACTCAGAAGATTCATGAGGATCGAGATCTCTGCTGCCATGGTATGTATAGGGCTGTCCGGATACCTGATATTCAATGAACCCGGGCCAGGGATGATCTTTCTCATGCTGGCCATATTCTTTGCCGGGTGCTCAAGCTACGCGTACAACCACTTTACTGACAAGAAGGAGGATGTAATAAACAACAGGAGAGTGAACATCTTCGCAGAATCCAGTGCAGGATACTGCATCATATCTGCCTGCGTGGTGATAAGCATCCTTTCAGCAATGCAGCTGTCCGGGATATCTTTCATCATCTACATTATCTCGCTGGTGGCTGGCTTCATGTATTCCGGGTTGAGGGTGAAGGGGCTGTTTGTCGTAAAGAACGTGTACACGGGTTTTTTCCTTTCTGTCCCTTTCCTGATAGGAGCTGCTGCCGGAGAACTGGTGGTGGAGATGGCCTACTACTTCCTACTCATTCTCATAATGGGCGTCACCATCAACCTCATTGGGGACGTGAGGGGGCACGAAGGCGACAGGGAAGTGGGACTGAGGACCATACCTGTGGTAATGGGGATAGGGCCATCAAAGAACATAATAAACATTAACCTTCTGTTCTTTTCATTCGCGGTGCTGGCCCTGGGGTTCGTGGTGCTGATCCCGATGATACCCCTGGCAATGGCTTCCATGTTCTTTCTCAGCAGGGATGATCATCGCATGACCAGGGTCAGCATGATATCAAGCTTCCTTGTGATGCTGCTTGTTGTTTCATTGATGAGGATGATGGGAGTGTGAGATGTGCTGCATAACCTTCAACTGGGCTGAGAACGATGCAATGGAGAAAGTCAGGCACTTCGCCAGGCACAAGACCGTTGCCTGGGCTGTGGTGGAGGTGACGGACTTCTGCAACTTCAACTGCGAATGGTGCTACGCCAGCACAGGAAACGCTTCAAAGATAAAGAGGAACCAGATGAGTATTAATGACCTTAAGACACTGATCCAGGCACTTGCCAGGGCAGGGATTAGACAGGTAACCTATTCCGGCGGGGAGCCCACGCTTTACCCGCATCTGAAGGAGGCGGTATCCTATGCAAGGGATCACGGGATGATAGTGCACATGAACACCAACGGCTACCTACTGACCCAAAAGCTCGCCAGGGAGCTCAGTGAACTGGGTCTGAGCCAGGTGGAGATCAACATTGACAGTATAGATCATGAGAAGCACGACAGGACAAGGGGCATGGACAACTCGTTCAGGAGGGCGATCCAGGCCCTGGAGAACGCGAAGAACGCTGGCATGACCTCTGTCATGCAGACCGTGATCAC
>DAOUYM010000028.1 GCA_030666115.1 Candidatus Aenigmatarchaeota archaeon | reverse complement strand
ATCTATACACCCTGGTTCAGCCGTGTCGTATGGTGATGGGATAAGGGCATGGCATGCTTCTTCGGGCATCCAACATGGATTCTCTTCCTCTGCCAGAACATTCAGGTACCAGACCTTATCAACTCCTATGTTGCAACTCTCGTTTGTTGGGTCTGGGTCATATGAATCTAGTATTACGGTTGTTACACCATCGATCCACTCTATCATTCCATAGAGACCCAGCTCAAACTTCTGTGGTCCCTCGAACCACTTGTCTGATATTGGTGGTGTGTCGTCGACCCTGAAATGCTCTATATCTTCTAGTATATTTCCTGCTATATCTTTACATGTCACGTTCAAAACATGTAGAGAATCCTCGTCAAAATATACTGAGTATTCCCAACTCATTTCACCGTTCAAATCTTCGTAAACTTCCTGGTAAGGACCTGCACCATCAATGGTGTAGGTTATCTCACACCAGTCTAGACCGCTTGGAGGTTCACAAGCACCTTCTTCATTCACTGTTACCGCTATTTCAGTGCTGTGTCTTATCCAACATTCCTGGCCTTCTCCTGGTGGACAGGGTCCCATTTGGGGTCCGTTGATTTCTTTCTCTATGCTCGGTTCCATCTTGTCAACGCTTGTGTAATCATATGCGAATTTCCAGACGTTGTTCAGGTCTCTTGTCTCAAATTTCCATTCCAAGTCACAAGCAGGTGTTTCTTCTGGTGTGAGTGCAGTAAAGGTGAAATCTGTGCATTCACCAGCATCAATATAATTTGATGATCCATCAGCAGTATACTGATAGAATTTCTTTATGGGATTAAAAGCAGATTTATACCATCCTGTTTTGTCGTCTGCGTTTGTTATAGTATATCCCACTGTTTCATATAGTCTGACTTCATCTATTGAATCGTTACCGTCAAACACGTTACATATAGTAACAACATAATCTATAGGTATTCCCGCAGAAGACCACTCAGGGCTAATTTCTGCAGAATTGTCATGAGCAGCAAGAACAACACCTCCAGTTAGAACCATGGAACAAGAAACCATAGCCATGAAAACTATTAAGAATTTTGTCAAAAGACCTTCACCAACACTAAATTTCATTTCATCACCCTCCAAGTTTAAACCCCTGACATATATTCATGCCAGGTTAGTTGTAATATTGTACCTAAGTTTTAAATAGGTTCAGGGAACACATTACACTGGTGGTGCGTGCTATTAATTTTTTGTCAGTAACAACATTTCCTTGTGGGTTAATTGGCCTGACTTGTGCTGTTTTGTTTTGGGCTGGGTTTCACGATTAATTTGGACAACACATTACACACGGGGTACAGAGGAACTACAAACCAGGGTTTTTGGCGGGGATAGCTTTATAAAGGTTGCGAAAAAACCGGTTTTTAAAAAGTTTGCGTATCCTGGCCAGGAGTCTGGAACTGATCTGGAACTAGTTTGGAACTAATCTGGAACCGGCTTCTCTCCCATGAACCGGGCAAACCTGAGCAGATATCCATTAGGATCCTTGACAAGGAATTCCATGTTGCCTAGTAACATGTTCCCTTTCCTGTACCAGTTCTCCTGGGGTTCCGCCATTATGGGATAGTCGTGTTTCTTTAGGGATTCCAGCACAGGGTCTATATCATCAACCTCGATCTGGAAGTTGACACCCCTTCCGAAAGGATATTCCAGTTCTCCTGTAAGCCATTTCTTTCCCATCTCTTGTATCATTATCTGTGATCCTTGGAGTGACAGTAACGCAAAATTTGGGTCCTTCCTCTGGTATTCAATCCTGAATCCGATCACATCCACGTAGAACCTAATACTTCTGTCGAAATCAGACACACTAAGTTCAGGGATAAGTTTATTGAATTCCATGGGTATTAGTTGATGGATTGATTAAAATAGAAAACGAAAAACCAAAAACTTTACAGGAACCCCCCAGGAACACTACGGTTAATATACGGTTGTAACTCAGATGTAACAAAAGCTTAAATAGTTTACTGTTAAATAGTGAATACGTTTTTCAAAAATTAGATTTGGAAGTTTGGCGATAATATGGTTCCGGTTCAGGTGCGGATAACAAGAAAGATAATCGAGGAGATTGATCTCCTTGTACAGAAGGGTATTTATTCTAACCGGTCAGAGTTCATCCGTGACGCAACCAGAAGGCACGTAATGGGCATGAGTGACAAGAGATAATTACTCCTGGCTAGATTCTGACCAGATATTTCCTCTGCCTTAGAGATATGACTTTGACGCCCATCTTCCTTAAGATCTTTATGAGCGCCCTGTCCTGGGTGCAGACCGTGTAGTCGCCGGCCTTGCCTATCCTTCCGAGTTCCTTGTCAGTACTCCCTGACCTGGATCTGACTATATTGATACCGCGGCTGTCTATGAGAAACAGTCCCATCCTGGCGTGCGTGGAATCCTGGCTTCTGTCCCTGGCGATCTTCTCCAGTTCCTTGACCACCTTGTCCAGGGTAAAGAGTTCTGGCCTGCCAAACATCTGGAGCTCCCTGAACACATCCACCTTGAACTTCCCGGGAATCATGAGGAAGTTGGCATCAAGCAGAACCCTCATTCCTCCGGTTCCGGTTGTTGTAATGGATGGCTTTGGTTGCCTGGCCGGCGTCCTGATCCGCTTCTTGGTTTTCTTTATGGTCCTCTTTATGATCTTTTTTGTGGGTTTCGCGGTCTTTGTGGGTTTCTTTGTGGTTGTGGTTTTCTTCCTGGCTCCCTTAGTGATTCTCTTCCTGGCCCTCTTCGTGATTTTAGCTCTTTTCGTGATCTTTTTTGTCTTCTTTGGTTTGCCTGTCTTGCCTGTCTTGCCTGCCATATGAACCGCCCTATTATATAATACATATTAACTGTTATATTATTGTTTGATAGTTGATTCTTGGTTGGTTCTGGGGGTAACCCATCCTCTATATAGTATATAATAAGCTGGGAAATGGACTGGAGAAACTGAAGGATCAGACCACGATATTCATTGCCATGTTGTAAAACACAGTCCAGGTTATGAGCCAGATGAACAGGTAGACTATCATCCCGTTGGAGAGCCACCACTTAATTCCCTTCTTCCCAAGGAACATCTCCAGCACGTATCCAAATGCTATCACAATAGCCAGCCCTATGACGACTGTGATAATGTTCCCGAACATGGCAGAAAGCTGGATTGACAGCCAGCCGACCAGTATCCCAAGAAAGGCATGGGTTCCCATCCCGATCCTTCCATGCTTCAGGCCAATCTTCTCTGTGTCCTCTTTCACCATTAATATTCACCGGCATTCCATAAAAAACTTACTTCTTGCTCCTGTGCCTCATCTTCTTCCTTCTCTTCTTGAGCTTATGCTTCTTAATTTTCTTTTTCTTCCGCTTTTTCCCACAGGGCATGAAATCAACCTTATCTGAATATACTGAATATACTGGATATATTGTTTACGGGGTATTTATTTATATAGCCATATCGTTGCGGGTTTTTATTTCTATAGCAACCGGCACGGCCATGGAAATCTATTTCAAGGCGCTCTGATAAACATAAAACATGAACCACAGCTTCAGGAGCATGTTCCACCTGCACAACATGAGGAAGGACCTCAAGGAGGTCTATGCCAACCAGATGATAGACAGGTTCGCGCACAGCCTCCTCATGATCTTCGTTCCTATCTACCTCCTTTCCATAGGTTACAGCCTCGCTGAATCAATGATCTATCTGCTGGTCCCTGAAGTGGTTACTATTCTGCTGGCGATACCGATAGGGTTACTGGCATCCAGGCTGGGACTGAAGCACAGCATACTCTACAGGATACCCCTGGCTGTCATATTCGTGCTGTGGCTGGAATACATACCTACGTCAGGACTTACGCTGATAAACCTGATAATTGCCGGTTTCATATGCGGATTCTCCAGGACACTGTACTGGATTCCCTTCAACTCAGAATTCGTGGAGAACAGCGACAAGGCACACCGGGGATCCGATGTCAGCATGCTTGTGGCGCTTCCGGTAATAGTGTGCGTAGCATCACCTTCCATGGGCGGTGTGATACTCGAGTACCTGGGATTCTATCTGCTCTTCTCCATATTCATGATCCTTATGATCATGTCAGTGATTCCGTTCTTCATGAGCCAGGACTACAAGAAGCATTTCAAGTTCAAGAGGAAGGACATCAACTTCAGGCTTGGCCAGAGATTTAGCCTAGGTTTCTTCGCGCAGGGATTCTTCTCAATGGGATATCACTTAATCTGGCCTCTCTACATATACATGGTCCTCAACAGCCTGGTGATGACCGGGATGGTTGCGTCATTCACTGCACTGGGAACAGCCTTCCTCACCATACTGATAGGAAGGGTTTCGGATAAGATGAACAGGAAGAAGATGCTCAGGTTCGGGGTCATAGGATGCTTCTTCATCTGGCTGATGATGTATTTCGCTGTGACTGGCATGGAGTTCCTCGTGCTCTCCTTCATGGGCGGTGTGTTCAATTCACTCATAATCATCTCCATCTACTCATCGTTTTCTGACTTTGCAAAGGACAGGAACATAGTCAACGATGTTGCGATGAGGGAAATCTACCTGAGTGTGGGAAGGGCTGCAATCTTCGTGATACTGGCCTTCACCTTTATTGGCCTGCATCTTGGAATAATACTGATAGCCATAATGTGCCTGCCCATTGTGCTGGTCAAGGTTAAGTAGCTGGGTATCAGAAACTATTTAAACTTCCCTAGCCAATTATTGATGGGTTTGTTTGGACTATAAGGTACTGGATAAAACCTATGGTTTCTTCTACAATTACTTCTTGAGTAGGCTACCAGAGGGCCTGGCCATACCTATTGGTAGGGGACTATTAAAGCTACCGATCGAATACCTGCCTGTTTTTGAGATAGATTATTCTGGATTGGAAACCGATCTTGGCGGGTGTATGCTACCGAACCCGGTAATACTCGCGGCATGTTATCACCAGCCCTGGATAATCAGAAAGGCCTCAAAGATGGGCTTTGGTGCGGTCACGCTCAAGGTCACCAGGGATCCGAAGAGGGGGAACCCGAAACCGAACATTGTGAGGAAAGGTAAGGGATTCGTGAACTGCATCGGGTTCAGGAATCCGGGCATGGAGAAAACCAGGGAGTTCCTGAAGGATTGTGACAGAAGAAAACCGCTAATACTGAACATAGCCGGGGATTCAATAGATGAATACTGTGAAGTTATTGAGGGATTGCAGGACTACGCGGATATGATCGAACTGAACATATCCTGCCCCAACATAGAGAACGGCCTCTACTTCTCAGAGAATCCTGAACAGGCCAGAGACCTCTTCGGGGAATCTGTTAATCTGAGCAGGAAACCGCTCGTGTTGAAGCTCTCGCGGGAAGATGGGTATAAGGAAATAATCAGTAACGCGATTGATTCCGGGATAGGGATAGTGAACTATGGCAACACCAGTCCAGTTAAGGAGGACAGGCTCTCGGTAGGTTCCGGGGGATTGAGTGGACCAGAACTGTACGAGGACACGATCCGGAACGTGAAGAAGATCCGCGAGGAATTCGGGAAGGATCTGCAGATAATCGCAACAGGAGGGATAGACTCAGGGGAGAAGGCGTACATGGTGATGGAAAGCGGGGCGGACGCTGTATCATACGTAAGCGGCTTCATAACAAGGGGTCCCTTCCTTGCAAGGGAGATAAACAGTCGCCTGTCTGGTCGTTAGCCAATCCTCTTCTTTGCGAGGCTGATGTCCTTTTCTGTGATGGTCTTTCTGCCGGAGTGTTCTGCGAGATCGCCTGCCTCCCTGGCTATATGAGAAGTGAGTTCCTCCAGGTACCTGGCAAAGGCCCTGGTTGCATCTTTGCTCACCCGCTTAGCTCCGTAATCCCTGAGCAGTCTCTCGACTGTCTTAAGGGGAAGTTTGGCTGATAGTTTCTTTGGCATAATAATGAATTGTAGACGCTCTTAAAAAACTTATCCCTCACCCAAAACAATCTAAGGCCCAATGATTAAAATCTAGGGATTAATCTCATCCAAAACTCTTCTCAAAGCATCCTTTCTGTTGTCGCTTTTTGTTATCGGAGAGCCGCAAACGAGAATGTCAGCACCCCCATCAATTGCTTCACCGGGTGTAATTATACTCTCCTGATAGTTGGCTTTTTTATCTTCATGCCATTCGGGTCTAACTCCCGGGACAACCTTCAACATATCAAATTCCTTTACGTCATCGAGAGCTATTCCTGGTAGGATTATACCATCACATTCTGCCTTATTCGCTATCGTTGCAAGCCGATAAACGGCTTCTTTCACGCCGCACCCATATATATCTTGGCAGTCGTTATCAGTATAATGAGTTAATATTGTTACAGCGAGTAACCGACATTTATCTGATAGTGATTCCTTTAAGGCACTAAGAAAACCAACTCCTGCATGACTATATGCATTTATATCACTCGCTCCTAATTCGTTTAGTTCTTTAGCAATTTCTTTCATCGTCCTTCGTCCATTCCACATCTTAAGATCAGTGAACACTTCTTTTTCCATATCTAGGAGTGGTTTTATAGAATCTGGACCATTCAAGAAAAGAAAATCTAGATTGACTTTGTATCCAAACCTATCGCTATCAACAGCTGCTAATTCCTCAGCACATACATACAATTTGCCTTTGTCAGTGAAATCAAGCGCCACATACAAGAAAGGTGTTTTCATTCATTATCACCGATTATAAACTGATAGATAGGCTTAAATGCTTATTTAGGAGGCTCTATGCCTCTCTTCTGCTGCCATTCAATGGGATTTGCGCGGAATTCCCTGAAGCTGTCAACCAAAGCGGAACCAAATCTCTCCTCGGCGATATTTAACTGATTCTCAAGATTTATTAGATGTGTGAGTTCCATGTTATTATCAATTAGGGATTGTCTCTGATTATCATGATCGAATGAGAATAATGTTGCTGCGTTTTCGACCTTAAACCCTGCTCTCCTTAGAAGTTTTGCGGAAACATTTGTTGTCTCAGCGAAATTCACGAGTTCCTCTATTACAAGCATGTTCATCCCGGGCTTGATTAATGGAGTATCCATACCTATTATCAGTTCCTTTGGATCAACACTATCAATATTACCTCTTGTTCCTGTAACACAGACATACGGAATTTCTCTTCCTGTGAAAAGCTCTAATTCTTCCCTGAGCTGCCATCCTGGAATAACTCCTCCTGTGGCGTTTGCTGCAATGGCATCAACATTATAACCTCTTTCCAAAACCTTTAAGGCAAGTTGTTCGACAAGATACTTCATTATTTCTGGCTGCCCAACTAGACCCTTTATCATTAGATAACCTGGTCCTCTGTTACCAGATCTATAGAGAAATGATTCCTCTCCACCATCAACATCTCTAATTTCAAGTGCCCCACCATCTATTATTTTAAATCCTATATCCTTAATATTGGCTTTTTTATAATCCGGTTTCCGAAGTGAAGCTTCATGTGGTTCCAATTCGCTGGTCTCACCGGATTTAACGATTTCGATGAGTTCTGGCACGGTGACAAGATATAGTTCCTGTATATCTCTCCCTGAGATTGGCGAATGCTGCGCTATGGTTGCAAAACAGGTTGTTCCATATCCCGCGCTACTCAGACCATCAACAGAACTGGTGATCCTGCTCTCATGGTTTGCTGCACCCTCTTCGATATCAACTAGAAGTGTGTTCATTCCTTCTTTTATTAGAGGGTTATTCCTCGTCCCTACCTCAAGCTCTCCATGTCCCCCTTTCTTGAACCCCCCTCTAACATACACGAAGGGTAGTTTTCTTCCGAGGGAACTTTCGATGTATTCCCTCATCTGCCACCCAAGAACCATGCCGCCTATTACATTACCAGCAACGAGATCAAAGTCTGTATCATCTAAATCAGAAGCTTTTTTCGCAAGTTCTCGCGCCAAATATTTGAATACTCTGGGCTGTCCAATTAAGCCCTGAATACCATATTTATGTAAACCATTTTCATCACAGTGAGCATAGTTAGCAATTATTTCACCAACATTTCCACTTGTCATGGTCATAGAATTCAACGGTTATATATTGACAGTAAGAAATAAATAAGTTAGTTGCAAAAACACCATGAGAAATATGAATTTAAAACTGCATGATTTTAGAGGGAATATCCCCAATCCTCACTTAATTGTTTCACATAGTTCTACATCCAGCACTTGTAAATTCTCCCTTTGATGACTGTGTACACTGCATTCCCCGGGAATACAATATCCTCGAAAGGTGACCAGCCACACTTGGTTTTAAGCCCATGTCTTGAAACCTTGACAGGGGAATCTCGATCGATAATGGTCAGGGAACCGGCAAATCCTTCGTCAATTCTGCCGTATTTATCGTCAATGAACCTGTTGATAAATCTTCCTGGATTATAAGAGATTTCTCCTGGATCAGGAGAGATCACTCTACATTATGCCTGTTTTTGTTGTTTTTCCCTATATATTTATAAATCAAGAGCATCAATAAGCAATTAAACACTGTTGTGTTAGCGATTTTGGAGGTTTTTTAAATGACAGAAGGATATTGCGTAAAGTGTAAGAAAAAGGTTGAAATGAAGGATACACAGAAAGTCACTCTGAAGAACGGTAAGCCAGCAACCAAGGGCATATGCCCGGACTGCGGCACCAAGGTCTTCAGGATTGGCGGATAAGTCAAACCAGGGTAGCAGAAACGAAGCGGAGTAGCTACCTCTATTTTTAATTCTTTTATTATTTAGTGATATCTTTATCTCACTATTTGTCTCACCGGAAACCTATCGCAGAATACGCAACCACTGAGCTGTTATCGCCAGTCTTATCGCCTGAAGTGGTGTAGTCTATCACTTCTATGTTCTTGAGTCCCAGTGACCTGGCAGTGAAGAGAAGGACTGTTATAGGAACGTAGCCGCAGACCGAGGCGTTGATTTCTCTGAGCGTCTCGAAGAAGCCCTTTGGGTCGAGCTTCCTGATTCTTTCTGTCGCCTTGTTGTCCTTGTCCCTTGCCTCGTCGGCCGGGATGTAGTGAGAGAAGTCAGAACTTGCTATCACCCTCACTTCTGGATCCGCCCTGATCACCCTGGCTATCTGGCTGCCCAGGACTTCGCATCTCTCAAGGGAGTCGTCTGAGTAACCCGCGCACATCATGGTGATGGGAACAAACTTGAAACTTTTCAGCACGTGCTGAAGGAACGGAAGCTGCACCTCTATCGAGTGTTCCTGCTCATGCGCCATCTCATCCTCTTCCAGTATCCCACACTTCTTCAGTTCCTCGGCGAGCTTTGAATCAATCTCGCAGTCACCGAGAGGCGTCCTCCACCTTCCCTTGCTCATGATCGAGAACTCAGCACCCAGGCCGGTGTGATTGGGTCCCAGTATGACGAACCGTTTGCCGGGCCTGAGCGAACCGATTGCCTTGGCAGCTGTGCTGCCTGAATAGACGTAACCGGCGTGAGGAGAAACAACACCCAGGTT
>DAOUYM010000051.1 GCA_030666115.1 Candidatus Aenigmatarchaeota archaeon | reverse complement strand
CTTCCGCAGTAAGGGCATCTTCTCTTGTCCATGCTGATTATTTGTCCCGAGGTCAATTTAAAGGTATATTTACGCTCGCGTGTGCCAGAATGAGATGATCACATCTTCTCAGGCGCATCTATACCAAGCAACCCCAAAGAGTTCTTCAGGGTGATCCGGGTTGCCTTGACAAGGGACAGCCTGGCTGCCATGGTCTTTGGATCCGCCTTAAGGACAGGAACGGACTGATAGAAGTCATTGAATATGGTAGCGAGTTTGTACGCATAGTTAGCCACGTAGTGGGGCCTGTAGTCCCTTGCTGCGTTGGATACAGTACCGGGGAAATCCATCAGATGGGATATGAGGGCCTTCTCCTCCTTCTTATCCAGAAGGGAGGCATCGAACTTTGTGTGGGATTTCTTCACCTTGCCCATAATAGAGCAGGCTCTTGCGTGGGAATACTGGATATACGGAGCAGTATCCCCGTCAAAGTTCAGGACCTTGTCCCAGTTGAATATTATCACCTTCTCAGGGGACTGGCTTATCATCGTGTACTTCAGGGCTCCCATTCCAACAAGATTCGCTATCTTCTCTGTCTCTTTCTTGGCAGCCTTGGGATTCCTCTTCCTGGTCTCCTTTAGAGCCAGCTTTATGATCTTGTCCTTGACCTCATCGTAGAGTATGACCTTCCCCTCTCTTGACTTCATCTTCCCTGATTCCAGGTTAACAAGGCCGTAGCTTAAATGGAACTCCTTGTCGAAATGCTTCCACTTCATTATCTCCAGAATCTTGAACAGCTGCATGAAGTAGAGGTTCTGCTCTGAGCCAACAACATGCACGATCCTGTCAGGTTTGTACTCCTTGTACTGCATCTCCGCAAGGGAGAGGTCCTTTGCATGATAGAGTGATATCCTATCCTTTGTGAGCAGGACGACGACCCCCATATCATGCTTCTTGAGATCAATCACTATCGCACCATCACTCTCCTTTGCTATGCCCTTCTTCAGGAGATTCATCACAATCTCCTTCCCGGGCCCCTCTGTCTCGCTCTCGAAGTATAACCTGTTGAACTTGACTCCGAAGTCCCTGTATATCTCATCAAATCTTTCAAGGCTCCACTGCCCGGTCTTCTTCCACACAGACATTATGCTCTTGTCCCTGTTGTAGAGTTTGGTGTTTATCTCCCTCATTTCCTTCTCATACTTCGCGTTCTTTGCTATCCTCTCGCTGGCCTCCTTGTAGACCTTTCCCAGCCACTTCCCCTTGTCCTTCTTTGGCTCCCTGCCCTTGTGGAGCTTCAGGAAGCCCCATATACATTTCGCCACATGTGGGCCTATATCTCCCTGGTAGTTGGTCCTGAATACTTTGTAACCAGCGTATTCCAGGGTCCTGCACAGGGATTCCCCAAGCGAGATGTTTCTCATATGACCTATGTGGAAGGCCTTGTGTGTATTGGGGTGCGCGAACTCAACCATTATCTTTTCCTTGGATGGTTTGGATGATCCATAATTATCCTTCTCCCTGAGTATCTGCTTAAGGACTGCGCCACCCAGCTTGATCCAGTCAGCATAGAAGTTGACGTATGGGCCGTAGAAATTGACTTCCTTTACCATTCCTGATGGCTTTATCCTGCTTGCCAGTTCCTTTGCGAATTCGACAGGATTCTTCTTGTCCAAAGTGAAGCAGGGAAGCGCGAGATCTGCTCCTATGTTCTCTGGCGGCTTCTCCAGGATCTTCTCCAGCTTATCCAGCGGTATCTTCTTCTTTCCCCTGATAAGCCTTATCACGTCCTTCCTGAAAGTCTCGGCTGGATTCATCTCTTCACCTGCTCATTATTATTTGTGGGACAGGACTAAAATAAGTTTGATAGCCCTGGCCGGATTCGAACCGGCGTCACCGGTTATCTTCTGTCATAGGTTTTCACCTCAGATCTTTAGATAACATCCAAAGACCGGCATCCTTGGCCGCTAGACGACAGGGCTATTGATAAAGAATTGGCTAACGGGTTTTAAATCTATTACATGATCAGTGTGTGACTACAGGGACTACAGGGATTTCCTGTATATGCTTTTCCTATGACCAGCCTTGATCACCAATATTAGAAGCCTGTCTTTATCGATATCCATAATGACCCTGTAATCTCCTACACGCAATCTATATCCAGGATCACCTACGAGCTTTCTAACAAATCTTTCTGGACGGATCCTTATTCTTTCCAGAACAGCTATGATATGTCTTTGGGTAGCTTTATCAAGCTTCTGAAGCTGTTTTTTTGCAATCAGGGAAAAGAGAATAGTATATATCAATCTTTCATCTCCTGCTTGATCTGCTTTAATGTATAATGCTTTCCTTCTGCGATCTCCTTCCTTGCCTGCTCTATATCATTCTTAGTCTCTTCTGATATTTCCATCGTATCCTCTAACACATCCCAGATAACCTCTTCATAGGTTTCGCTATCCGAAAACTTGCGTTCCATCAGCTCCTTCTGCAATTCCTGAGATATCTGTATAGTTGTCGCCATAGTATACTATAGCATGTTATAGTATTTAAGCCTTTTGGTCTTTGGTCTATGGTCTTTGGTCTATTATGTAACCATGTAACCATATAATCAAATCTTGTACCCGTAATACAGAATATCCCAGAACAACAGAGAGCATCAGGAAAAGTCACCGAGCGCTCTCATGCCCTTCTGTGTGATAACAATACAGGTTCCCAGGGACTCGATCTTATCGATGTATCCCATCTCCCTGAGCCTGTTTATGCTGATGTCGCTGCCGTTGTGCTTCTCCACGTTAAGCTGCACCAGCAGCTCTCCCTTGGTTATCAGCAGCTGCTTGGAAAGCAGTTCCAGTACCCTCTTGTCCACATTGCTCAACATACCAGATCCCTCTTCAGTTTTTTCACCTTGTCCGCGCCTCCCAGTTTCTCCACTATCTTGAGTGCGAACTCCATAGCGGTTCCGGGGGCCTGGCTTGTTATTATGTGCTCGTCCACAACCACCCTTTCTCCCCGTGGCCTTGGTATCTCCCTCTCGCTTCCGGGATAGATGGTCGCCTTCCTGTCGTTTATTATCCCTGCTTTGGCAAGGATGCTCGGTGCCATGCATATGGCTGCTATGGTCTTCTTCTTGTCATCGAAATCCCTCAAAGCAGATATTATCTTCCCTGAGTTGGACAGGTTCTTGTATCCTGGTCCACCGACCAGCACTATTGCATCGAACTCGTCAATGTTCAGGTCATCAAGCTTCTTGTCAGTGGTTATCTTGGCTCCGTTGGCTCCTGTCAGCATCGATGAAGGGATACCTGCTGTAACCACATTGAAGCCTGCCCTTCTAAGAATATCCAGAGAAGTGAACGCCTCTATCTCCTCAAATCCGTCAGTAAGCGGTATCAAGATGTTCATATCGACCTAATCCTTTATAAACTCTTCCTATAAATATTATGACAGCCAACGCTTATAAAATTTCGCGGAATTTTTCTGCGCCAACAAAAAAGAAAGCAAAAAAAGGAGATGTATTATGCCAATAATCGGGTTTAAATTCGACTCACTGGAAGCAAAGAGACTGAAGCCAGCAGATGGTGGTGAAGTTAAGATAAATTCAGCTCCAAAGATAACCGGAATGAAGGAAGTCAACATGCCTACACTGGGCAAGAAGGTTCTGGAGCTGGGATTCGAATTCCTCACCAAGTACGATCCAAGCATAGCAGAGATAAAGATAACAGGCAATGTTCTCTATATGAGCGACAAGAACGCACAGATCCTCAAGAAGTGGAAGGACAAAAAGGTAATGCCGGATGAAATGAACATCGAGATCCTCAACAACCTGTTCAGGCAGTGTCTGCTCAAGATAGCCAACATGGCTGATGATCTGCAGCTTCCCCCACCAATACAGTTGCCAAGAGTGAGAGCAAAAGGACAGCAGGAAGAAAGCTACGTCGGATAGTTATGAGAACTAGAGCCCATGTATGGATCTCTGGGAATGTTCAGGGAGTTTTCTTTAGGTCAAGCCTCAGGACACATGCACTGCTAAGGAAGGTCAGGGGGTGGACCAAGAACATGATAGATGGCAGGGTAGAGGCTGTTTTTGAGGGAAATAAAGAAAATGTAGAGGAAGTGCTGACATTCTGCAGGGAGGGACCACCCGGATCAAAAGTCGATGACATAGAGGTCAAATGGGAAAAGCCGACCAGCAGGTTCGATGGTTTTGAGATTCGGTAGCGGTTCTTTATTTTTTATCAAATTCCTAGGCGGGTTATGTATTTAAGATTTAAAAATAATCCAATCCCATGGAAACAGCTTATTTAACGGTTGGGAACGGGCAACTTCATTGTTGTGTATACAAAGATGGGAAAATTGATAGCGAACTTTTCCTACCAGAAAAGGATTGGTGGGATGTTCCGAATCTATTTAAGGGGTTAGGAGAGCATGGCGTTCAGATAAGGTTTTCAAACCCACCCAAATAGTCATGCTATTATCCCATACTGGAGAACATCAGTGTGAGCATAACCAGGCCTATTATGAACAGTATTATGATCAGCTTGCCTGACTTCAGGACGAACTTGCCCACGAAGAATAAGACGACAGCCATCACCACCACAGCCAGGATCAGGCCAAGGGATCCGGTTCCGCTTATGAAGCTCAGGGACTGTGAGAGGTTGCCCATCATACCGAAGAGACCGAAGATGGTGGATACTGCATTCTGGAAGACCATCACAACCATTTCAAATATAACCGTTAACGGGGCCTCAACCATAAACATCACCACTAGCTCTCGTGCGCTAGAAAAACCTCCCCAGTTTTGACTGCTTCTCTTTATCCTTGAGTTCTTTCAGTTTATCAACCACAGAGCCCATTCTTTCGCGGGAGAAACTGTGCTCATCACAGAGCATTTCCAGGAGCTTTTCCGGCTGGAGTTCCTGCTTCTCGATCTCAGTGTCCACCACTGGCGGATTCTTGAAGAACTCGAATATCTCCTCTGGTTTGGGCTTGAATGGCCACTCCAGTCCGTCCAGTGCGGCGCTTAGACTGGTCTTCTCCTTAACGAGCTTGAGGGCCTTCTTCGGGCCTATACCCTTTATTCCGCCCGGATTGTAGTCAGTTCCCACCAGTATGCCAAGTGTTATGAGCTGATCATGGGTTATTTCCAGGGCTGAGAGTACATCATCCAGCACGATCATCTCCGGGTTAACCGTGATGTATTTCTCCTTTCCAGGAAGCTTCCTCTTTCCTGTTATGGCTAGGTTCCTGACCAGTCTTGGCGCACCGAACATCAGGGAGTCCCAGTCCTGTGACCCGCCTGACCAGACCCTGCCCTGCCTGGTTAAATGGGCAACCTGAGCTTCCCCTTCTGAGGGAGCCTGCATCCAGGATACGCCCATGTAACCGAGGAGCCGCTTGGACTCAGTAACCATTTCCGGTGTCAGTCTGACAGCGGCCTGAGAATACCTGCGGATGCCTTCCATGTCCCCTTTTTTCAGGGCATCCTTCCACTTGACCTCTGCGTCCTTCCTTATCTTCTTCCTCTCTTCAATTGTATGGTGCTTGAACTCTGGCGGC
>DAOUYM010000017.1 GCA_030666115.1 Candidatus Aenigmatarchaeota archaeon | reverse complement strand
ATCTGGTAGTTCTTTATGTTGGGGATTGTTGAGAGGTTACGGTAGTAGTACTCGAAGGCCTTGGTCCTTCTCCTTAGCGGGACGTTCTCATCGAACTTGGACCCGACCCAGATGTAACCCAGTTTCTGTATCAGGCTGCACAGTTCAAAGAACTCATCTTTCTTAAGGTTCCTGTAAGGATACGCCTTCTTCACTATCCCGTAAACTTTATCCATCGGGATGCTGTACTCCTCCATTGTCAGTCCCACCACCTGGTGCGCAAGCACATCCCATGCACTGCCATAGACGAGTGTGGGTTCAATCTTTCCCTCAAGCGCGTGCCTGGCTATCACAGATGACTCGAAACAATCATCCGGATCACTGGATATTATGATACCGTCTGATATCCTGTTCATGGTGTGTCCTGATCTTCCTATCCTCTGCAGGAACTTGGCCACCTGTCTCGGAGACTGGTACTGGATAACAGAATCTATCAGCCCGATATCTATCCCAAGCTCCAGGCTGGATGTGCAGATCAGGGTCTTGAGGTTGCCGTCCCTGAAATCCTTTTCAGCGTTTATCCTCACGTCCTTGGAGAGTGATGAATGATGCGTCTCGATAGGAAGCCCCCTGTCGAGCATCTTCATCCTGGATGACAGAACCTCTGCAAATTCCCTGGTGTTCGTAAACGTAAGGACGGATTCCTTCTGCTTTATCAGGTCCCTTATCCTTCTCAGCCTCGCAGCGATTTCAGGGCTGGTGAATATGTCGGATGATTGCCTGATGTCATCCTTGTCTGGTTTCGGGCACTCCACCCGGATATCAGTCTTCTTGGTCTTCACAACATTAACCATCTCATACCCATTCCCTTTTCCATCCTCCCTGTTGGATGACTTAAGGGAGAAGAAGTCCACTATCCTTTCAGGTGATCCAACCGTGGCTGAAAGGGTTATCATCTGCGGATCCTTCCCACCCCCGCCCCTAACGAGCTCCTTCAGCCTCTCCAGTCCAACAGTCAGCTGAAGTCCCCTTTTGCTCGGAACCAGCTCATGTACCTCATCTATCACGATGTACCGGATGTTCTTGAGATGTTCCCTCATTATCTTTCCTGTCAGCACAGCCTGCAGGGTTTCCGGGGTCGAGATGAGCATGTCAGGGGGGTTCTCGGACTGCATCTTCCTCTCGTACGTGCTGGTATCCCCGTGCCTCACAGAAACATCAAAATCAAGTTTCCTTGACCACCAAAGAATCCTCTTCAGAAGATCCCTGTTAAGGCTCTTGAGGGGGGTTATGTAGAGGATCGAGATGGCACTGGGCTTGTCCTTTATCCACAGGTCAAAGATGGGAAGCAGGCATGCCTCAGTCTTCCCTGATCCTGTCTCGGATATGACCATCATGTTCTTTCTCTGGAGGGCGTGCGGGATCACTTCTGCCTGGATGGGTGTGGGTTTCCTGAACCGTTTCCCCACTATCTTCCTGAGTTCTGGTTCCAGCTGCCCGAATACGTTCAATCCGTTCGCGTTCTCCGTACTCTCCACGTTCTCTGTTTTATTTTCTTCCATATCATCACCAGATCACACACCACACCACGCATCATATCACCAAAATATAACAGTGTTATATCCTGAAACGTAGGTGATTAAACCTGATTATAGTGAATACTACGCTATTAAAAAGATTAATGCGGTCTAATGCTGTCTAGTGATCTATTTCCAGACCAGTTCAGCGCTGACGATATCCTTGTTCTTGAGGGAAAGCGATTCCCTGATGTTCACAGGAGAGATTATCTCGATTATGTCAGGGAGATGACGGGTCTTATCAGGAACAATAACCACACCATCAGTCCCTGCGTTCCAGCTGTCCTTGATCTTCAGGCTTCTCACTTTGCATGGATAACATCTCAGACCACCAAAGAACTTGCCCTCGGTTTCGAATCCCTTTATCCTTATTGAATCGATCTTCTCCAGATCATCTCTTTTCTTGAGCTGGCTTTTTGGTTCCAGTTTGATGTTCAGTGTTCCTGGCCAGGGATTGAATCCGAGACTCTCCTTTATCCGCTTGACGTAACCTTCCTGGCTGAGGAAGATCTTTCCCATCATCTTTCCTGAAACAACATGACCAAGGATAATCATAACATCATCATAACAAGTAGTGCTCTTTATGATTAATATTATGATTAATATAAACAAGTGAAACAAAACTATAATTATGCCAAGTAAACTGCACGCTCTCGCTTTTATAATAATCGGGCTAGCTTTTATGGCACATGTGGCTGCAGGAGCGATAGTGGTTGAGATATCTGATTCAAGGATATACCACTCCCCTTACGAAGGTCTTAACATAGAAGTGAACATAAACCATGACGATTACATACCTGACGGATCTGAACTGGAGATCTACATAGACGACAAACTCGAACGGGCCATAGACCTCTCCCTTATAATCGACCAGAATTCCTACACCTACAAATCCCACAGCTTCAGCTACAACATCACAGCTGATGGAAGGAACGACTGGGAGCAATACCCTGACGTGACCTTTGATTACAGTATGCAGGTAGTTGGTTACAGTGGAACCGGATGCAGTCAGTTCTGGTCATCAGAGATCTGGACCAAGACAGAGGAGATCATAAACGCAGCAGATAAACTCAAGTTCATCCGGAATGGCAGCAAGACCATTTCTGTCCCGCCAGACAACTGCAAGGAAAACGAGAGCTGGTCAGCAACAGTGAACACTGTAACTGATCCGGTTGGGGCGAATGTTGAGATAACCATGAGGAACGTGTGCGGTGGTGGTTTCTATGATGACTTGTTTGTGGATGAGAACGGATGGATATTCAGGGAGATAGACGTCGACAGCGAGTGTATTGGCATATCCGGAACATCTAACATTATCTGCTACATCCACGTTTTTGATGGCGGAAGCCTTGAGTCAGGATTCAGGGCGTATGGCGGTCCGGGGGGATGGGACCATGGCGGTATCTACAGGAACGACGTGTACCAGAGAGAGAGTCTTGGAGATGTTGAGTGGCATGGTGAATCAGGAATGATAAGAATCAACAGCTACGACTACGAGGCAAGCTACTACGTGGTCTATCTGCCGCCGAACGGTCCGCTTGCCTGTGCCTACACTGACCACAAGGAAGACATAAGCGATGACTGGACAAAGAGCAGGACCTCTGCCGGGAACAGTGCCAGTTACGGTGACCCGTACCAGAAGGCATGGAACCAGCAGGAACTAAAGTCATTCCTTGGGTATCCGGCATGCTGTTCAGACTGCAACTGTAATCAGATAGTCAGCCAGTACACAATAGAGGAATACATTGATCCGGATGATGCAATTACAGTGACGTTTGATGAACCCACCCTTACTGTTACAGGAACCTCAACCACACAGGACCTGACAGACAACCAGGAACATACCATAGGGCTTCAGGATTACGTAGCGGTTCCGGTTGTCCAGGACAGCCATATCCTTATGGTGAGCCTGGCTTCAGGCGGGGAGGAGCTGGATTCGGATTCCCATACCTTCTACGTGTGTGATGATGCTGATGAGGACGGGTACTGCGAGGGCGGCGGGGACTGCAATGACACTGACCCTGACGTAAACCCCGACCAGGACGAGATATGCGACGGTAAGGATAACGACTGCAACGGAGAGGTTGACGAGGATTTCTATGGCAGGGATTTCGAGTGCGTGATAGGCGAGCCGTGTAACGACTGGACTGGTAGTGTTTGCGAGGGGACATGCGCATGCACAAAAGACGGAACGAACGTCACCTGCAGCGCAACCTACATGCCAGGTGACCTGGAGGAGAGATGCCTCAACGGAAAGGATGACGACTGCGACGGGGAAGTGGATGAGATGTACGACATCATCAACGGAACAAGCACAGAGGGTTGTGTCTGGAGGTGTGATGAGGGGACCACCAAACCATGCAGCAAGAACATAGGATTCTGCACCTCAGGGGAGAGGGAATGTATAGACGGTGAGTGGGGTCCATGCAAGGGAGCCAGGATTCCGAGAGAAGAAACCTGCAACCTCGCGCTTAACCAGCTTCCCAGGTATGCTGATGACGACTGCGACGGGGTGATAGATAATGTCTTTGGCGGGGGTTCAGTGGAGGAGACCAAGTGCGGATGTTTTGATGGTAACAAGCCCAAGGCAGAGGTGTGCAACGGGATAGATGACGACTGCGATAAGGAGATAGATGAGATGGTGTGCAGGTGCATCCAGGGAGAGACCAGATTCTGTGGCGAGGACAGGGGAATATGTAAACCAGGGATACAGAAATGCAGCCAGGATGGATACTGGGAAACCGAGTGCACAGGTGCGGTTAAACCGAATCCTGGTGGAGAGATCTGTTACAACAGCCTGGACGACGACTGCGACGGGGAGACTGATGAAAGATGCAACACTGCCCTGACCTGCAAGAACGAAATCTGGGACCTCAACGAGGAAGGCGTGGACTGTGGCGGTGACTGCTCTGTTGCATGTGAATACCCACTGCCCTGGATAATCCTGGCCTTTATCGTGATAGGCATCATAGTAACACTGATAATCCTGGAGATAAAGGGCAAGATCCCGATGTAATTTCTCACTTCTCAAAGAATCCCTTAAGGCTGGCCTTTTCATCAACCTTTCCTGCCTGCCTGATTTCCATCTTCCTATTCTCTATTTCAAGAATCATACCGTCCCTGGCAGCTATCGTTTTAATCCCGGTCTGTTTCTCTATCCACGCTGCCTCCTTCTCTGGCCCTACCCTGATCATCTTCATTCCGAAGTGTTTGAGTACAGCAACCCTGGGTTTGACCTTGGATATCAGTTCAGCTGCCTGTTCAGTGTTCATATGTGTTGGCCAGGTCTCTTTTCTGGGCCTCATGCAGTTAATCACCATTACATCACAGTTCTTGAAATGATTCTCCATACCCTCGAAGTATTCCCCGTCAGACGTGTACCCAACCTTATTCTCGCCATCAAAAACAAAATCTATGCATTCTTCCTCATCCTTTCCGTGTCTGGTTGGTGTTCCTGTTATCTTAATCTTACCAATTTCTGTGGATTTTTCAGGTTCCAGAATCTCGTATCTCTCTACAGCCTTCAGGTAGTAGGGAGCGAATGCCGGTCGATGGTTTTCCCCACCCTTGATAGAGTTTATGTTTCCTATGATAACTCCCTTTTTCTTATGTATAAGATCAGTCATAGCCACCACTATCATCTCAGCGTCTGCGCAGTGGTCAGGGTGTGCGTGGGAAACAATAACACCAGTTATCTTCCTTAGCGAGACTCTGAACTGGTTTGCCCTGACAAGTGCTCCTGGTCCAGGGTCTATGTATATTTTCTGTTCATCCATTTCCAGTATCCATCCACCACTTGCCCTTGCCTGGTTCAACACAGCTACCCTTCCACCACATGTCCCAAGAAAAGTAATCTTCATTCCAGTCGCCTCATGCCTTCTTAGCTCCTGTACCCTTCACCCTGATACCCGTTTCAGTGTCCTCCAGAATATAACCCATGTCATTGAGATTGTCCCTTATCTTGTCAGCTTCCTTCCATTCTTTCCCCTTCCTGTGCACGTCCCTCTTCTTTATCAGCCGCTCTACCTCGGTCCTGCTCTTAACACCCTGCCAGTGTATCGTGAATACACTGTCCTTTATCCTGATCTTCTCCCCAACCGCTGCCTTTATCTTATCCAGCCCCAGGCCAAGGACCTTATCAAACCCGATTATTGTTTCGAGAGCCAGCTTAGCATCCTGCTTGCTGATCCCCCCAGAACCCGAAACCAGTTTGTTCATCTCCCTGACGAAATCGAAGACCTTGCCAAGCGCCAGCGAGATGTTGAGGTCGTCATCCATTGCTGTTTCGAAGTCCTTCCTGACTTTCTCAACGAGCTTCTTCACTTCTGGGTTTGGCTTTCCTTTATGCGTTCCTCTCAGGTTAGAGACCAGCTCTTCCAGTCTTTTAAGGGTCTCTGCAGCTGACCCCAGTCCATTCTCAGTGAAGTTAAGCCTGATTCTGTAGTGGCCGGAGAGGAGCAAGTATCGTATCGATTTCGGGTCGTGACCCTTCTTGAGCAGGTCCCTTAACGTGAAGAAGTTTCCCTTGGACTTGGACATCTTCTCGCCGTTGACCAGCAGATGCCTGGTGTGCATCCAATAGCGAACGAACTTCTTCCCGTTCGCCCCTTCTGACTGCGCGATCTCGCACTCGTGGTGCGGGAAGATGTTGTCCTCCCCGCCCGTGTGGATGTCGACTGTCTCTCCCAGGTACTTCATGCTCATCGCACTGCACTCGATGTGCCATCCGGGATATCCCTTGCCCCATGGAGAGTCCCACTGCATCATGTGCTTGGGATCCTTTATCCATAGAGCGAAATCGTAAGGCTTCTTTTTATCAGGGTTCACTTCCAGTCTCGCACCGATCTTCAGGTTCTCTATGGGGTTGCCTGAAAGCTTCCCGTAATCCTTGAAGCTGTCCACGCTGTAGAAGACAGAGCCATTGACCTCGTAAGCATATCCCTTCTTCACCAGCTTCTCAACTATCCTGATCATCTCCTTTATGTGGTCAGTTGCCGTTGGATACACCATGGCCTTGCTCAGGTTCAGTTTTGCAGAATCCTCATAAAAGGCCTTCTCATAGAACCTGGCTACCTGCCAGGGATCCTTCTTCTCTTTCCTGGCCATCATCTCTATCTTATCTTCGCCCTTCCCGTCAGCCTCCTCGTCCATGGTCATGTGCCCGATATCTGTTATGTTCATGACCTGCCTGACCCTGAACCCCCTATATTCCAGGTACCTGCGAAGTATGTCAGCAAACACATAAGCACGAAAGTTCCCTATGTGCGCATAGCTGTAGACCGTGGGCCCGCAGTTATAAATCGTAACAACACCCTTCCTGAGCGGCCTGAAGGTTTCCTTCTTCCTGGTCATGGTGTTGTAGAATCTCAAAGCCATACGAACCACTGTAACTCCTTATCTATTGTTATCCGTATTTATAATTTACAGCCAAGCATTGATATATGGAAGACGGGCATGAATACAAGCACATGAAAGCCTATATTCGTGACGGGCGTTATCAGTTCTTTATGGATGCGAAAGGATACCGATCACTACTAAGCGGTCCCCTTGAAGCAGAACTTCAGGACGGAAGTGATGGGCACAGTCTGAATAAAAAAGTTACACTCAAACTTAATAGAAAAGCGATCATAAGCAAGGCAAATTTTATCCCGCCAGGATCATACTCCGATGAGATCAAAGAAATTCGTGTGATCATAACAAAGGAAGACTATGAAGCCCTGTGGGACTTTCAATCACTCTCAATCCGTGACGGCCCTGGTTTCGATATTTCCATAGAGTACAATCTCTATGGTATGGTGTGATAACTATATTTTTAGCTAAGCGAACACAATTAATAATATGGCGATTTTTGGCGGAAAGAAGAAATCCAAGGAACATAGAAAACACGGCAAGTACGACAAGCATCACAAGTACGGGAAGCACGACAAGCATGATAAGCACGACAAGGAAATGAGGGAAAAGAGGGAAGAGAAGGAAAGGTACTGGAAAGAGCATGGTCATGAAATAATCCCCAGTCACAAGAGGGTCTACCTGCCGCCAAGCAAGAGGAAACTGGTCCTCACATCCAGGGAGTACAGACTGTTCAAGGAGGCAGAGTCCAAGAAGAACCCCCACTGGTATGAAAGACTGGCAAGGACCGCTGAGAAGTTCATTAAGATAAGTCCTGACCAGAAAAGCAAGCAGGAACTTGAGGCCGCGATTGCTTTCACTGGAATGAGGATAACGCCTGAATCTGTGATGTCGCTGTTCATCTCAACCATACTGCTCTTTGTCATAATCGCGATGGGCATACTGCTGAGCATGGTGATGACAGGAATGCTCACCATGACCATTATAATTGCTGGTCTGGGAATGATCGTGCTGGGGATATTGATCGGCTACTACTTATTCACGTATCCCAAATCCATGGTCAAGGCCATGCGGGTCAAGGCATCGTCACAGGTGGTTATAGCTGTTCTTTACATGGTCATCTCAATGAGATCCAGCCCTAACCTGGAGAAGGCACTCAGGTTCTCTGCATCCAATGTATCCGGTGAACTGGCCTGGGACATGAGACGCCTCCTCTGGGACATCGAGATGAGGAAATATCTGTCAGCCTCTGACGCCATGACTGATTACATATCCAAGTGGAAGCCAGAGAACGAGGAGTTCGCAGAGGCGATGCGACTGATAAGGGATTCCCAGACACATGTCCCTGAAAAGGCAAAAGCTGTCCTGGACGAAGCCCTGGAAGTGATACTCGACGGGACCAAGACCAGGATGAAGCATTATGCGCAGGAGATGAAGATGCCTGTCATGATCATACACATGATGGATATTGTGCTGCCGATACTGGGAACCATAATGGCACCCCTGACAGCGGTTTTCATGGCTGACCTTGTCGGTCCAGTCCACTTCATAATAGGATATAACATTGTGCTTCCGATCGTGATCTTATGGTTCATAAATTACACGCTGAGCAAACGACCCGTTACCTTCTCCCAGGTTGACATATCAGCTCACCCGGACATACCAAAGAAGGGCAGGTTCACGGTTGGGAAGACGACGCTGCCCGTGCTTCCGATAGCAATACTGGTACTTGTAGCAATGACCGCGTACCCGATCATATTCTTTTTACAGAATCCTGAACTGATATTCTCAGGAGTAAAGGGTGATCACTCGATAGTGTCCCTGATGATGTCAATGATCATTGTGCTGGGTATTGGTTTCTCCATCGCGATCTATTCAATACTCTCCAACTACCAGAAGGACATGATACAGTCAGACATACAGAGCACAGAGGGGGAGTTTGAGCTGGCTTTGTTCCAGCTGGGAAACCGCATATCAGGCGGCACGCCAACAGAGCTGGCAATAGAGAAGTCCATAGACGACGTGAAGGATCTGAAGATAGCCGACCTCTTCAGGCTGATACTGAGGAACATCAGGAACCTTGGAATGACCTTCGAGGATGCCCTGTTCAACGAGAAGTGGGGCGCACTCCGTTACTATCCATCCAAGCTGATAAGGAATGTCATGTACGTCGTGGTTGACACGTCAAAGGCAGGGATACAGTATGCGTCAGAATCCATGCTGAGGATTGCGCGTTACCTCAAGAACATGAGGGAGACCCAGGAGTACATAAGGGAGCTGCTTTCAGACACCGCCTCTTCCATGAAGTTCCAGGCCTACTTCCTGACACCGATGATAACAGGCCTCATAGTATCCATGACCGACATAATAGTCAAGGTACTCTCCACTCTGGGCAGGTACCTGGAGGGTGCGGGCTTCAATGAAGGCATGGGATTCGGTGACATGACAAGCATCTTCGGTAACATGGGCAGTTCCACTTCCCCGGAAATGTTCCAGTTCATTGTCGGGGTCTATCTGCTTGAAGTGATAATAATACTGGGGATATTCACCACCAGGATAATGCATGGTGACGACAAGGTCAAGCAGTGGAATTCCATAGGAAAGATGCTGATAATAGGACTTGTCCTCTACTTCCTGGTTGCAATGATGTCCAGCTCAATGTTCGGCGAGCTCATATCATCTGCCCTCGAAGGCATTGGAGTAATAGCATAGCAATAGACGTCTCATAATGGGTCCTTATAAAACTTATTTCTAACCATCTAACATGCCTGGTAATATCACCATAAGATGTGACAGAGATGGATGCCCCGGACACATTACTGATGAAAGAGCCCTTTACTTTCTGGTAGAAGACCCCAACATTAAAGATATTAACCTTAAAGACCCTAACCTTAAATATTAACCTTATATACTGTTGCGGCAACTGCTATACTGAGACATATCCTGATCCTACAGATCGCCCCACACATAGAATAATCCCCTATGAAGAAGTAATTGAATTATTCGAGAGCAAGAAACTAAAGCAGGCACTGAAACAGGGCAGTGAGAATTAGATCCTTATTCACTTATGCGCAAAGACGATCCGGATTCCTGTCTTGGTCTTCTTGTCAACCCTTCCGAAGCCTATCCTCAGCATCTGGATCACGTCGCCTTCCTTGAGATTCTTCATCTCAGGCTCCCCGATACCTTTCAGTTCCTTGCCGTCAGGATTGATCACAGTGACGTCAATGCCGCCCCGCGGAACCCACTGGATCTTCTGCATGCTGTTGCTTATTGCCTGGGACTTGAGGGATTTGGTCTTCCTGTCCAGGCTGACATTGAACAGGTCCAGCAGCCTCACTTTCTTTCCCCTGAGCTTCCTGAAGTCCTCCCTTGATACGTATACCCTGCTGGTTACATGAAGTTTCCTCGTCTCCTTCTTCTCAGGATGGACCCGGACCGGCACAAAGTCACCGACACAGAGGTCCTTGACACAGCCACCCACGTCTATCTCAACCGGATTTATCACAACCCTGTATCTGTCCGAATCCGGATCGATGACGCGCCTGTTTATTCCGTAGAAGGTTTCCCAGTTCACATTGATGTCGTGCTTGGTCAGGCTGCACTGGGTCGAGAAGATCCTGAAAGCCTCTGGACTGAATCCCCTCCTCAGAAGGGCACGGACAGTGGGCAGGGCAGGATCATCCCAGCCGGATATCCTTCCGGACCTGATCATTTCCACCACGTTCCTGGTGTGGAACTTCTCGCCAGGAAGGTAGATCATCCCGAAGTTTATAGTGACCGGCGGTTTCCATCCAAGCGCCTCGTATATTCTTCTCTGTACTGATGTGTTGTGCTCGTGTTCCTTGCCCCTGAACACGTGCGTTATCCCAAGAACATGATCATCAATCGTGCAGGAGAAGTTATACAGTGGCCACACCTTGTACCTGGTTCCCTTCAGTGGATGCCTGGTCCTGTTGACCCTCAGGAGCGGCGGATCCCTCAGCACCGGATTGGGATCATGCATCGAGGTCTTAAACCGGAAGACGACGTCACCATCCTTGTACACCCCCTTAAGGGCCTTCTTCCATATCCCCAGGTTCTCCTTGGGTGAACAGTCCCTGCATTTGCAGTTCTGCTTCTTCTTCTTGATCTCCCTGAACTTCTCTGCAGGACAGAAGCAGGCGTATATCTCCCCCCTATTTATCAGCTCCTCTGCGTACTTGTAGTAGGTGGGGATCTGGTCTGACTGCAGCAACAGCTTATCCCACTTAACCCCGACGTTCCTGAGATCCTCCTTTATCATGTCGTAGTATTCCTTCTTTACCTTGCTGGCGTCTGTGTCCTCTATCCTCAGCACAAACCTTCCTTTGTACTGTTTGGCATAGAGGTAGGATATCATGACAGCCCTGGACACCTGGAATATGCTCAGCGGTCCGGTTGGTGAAGGCGCGAATCTGGTCACCACCTTACATTCGACAGCGTCCCTGAGCGGCGGAAGTCCCTCCTGTATCTTGCATTCCCTTCTAAGAAATTCAGCATCCAGAGAATCCGTTTCCCTTTTCTTCATCTCTGTTGAGAGTAATTTAAACCATTTTATTGATGTTTGGACCTGATCCTTGGTTTCCTTGGGATTCTTCCTGAATCCGGGATATGATGACATCACGGCTCCCATGACTGAACCCTCGTTTGGGATCCCATTATAAAGAGCAGCGTTACGAATCACATGTCTCTTTATCATATCCTTATCATTCTGATCCATAATATTATCTTATCCCCGGGTTATTAAAAAAGCCAAAAGAAAACCAAAAAACCCATATACCTGCATCTAACCGAATCAAATAAAACAAAAAAAGAGCGGTTCGCACCGCGTCTTTCAAATCAAATCCGATTCAAAAATTTCCTAAACGGAAATCCGTTTACTTAAAGTTCCTTTACATTTTTTGAAACGAAGTCCTTTATTGCATCGTCGTCGGGTATTGCGAGAGATTTCTTGAATCTCTTGGTTCCATCAGGAAGGAAGAACCCTCTTGATATTGCTATGAATTCATTCTCGCCCTCTTCGGACTTTGCCTTTTTCCTTGCGACTTCCAGGAAGTTGTTCTTTCCGAACTTTACTTCCTCTGCTTTTATAGTCTCGAATTCTACCATTGTATGACCTCCATTTGATTTATTTGCCACTGACCAAAAAACAAGGGCAGCGCAGTGCACGTTGGCTTTTCAGAATGGTTTTGGGTACTTATAAACTTATCGGTGACGC
>DAOUYM010000007.1 GCA_030666115.1 Candidatus Aenigmatarchaeota archaeon | reverse complement strand
CATCAAAGTCAAAGATCACGGCTTTTATCATTCTTTCTCAACCCTTAGGCCTTCATCGATCTTGGCTATGGTTGGTTCTCCGCCTGCCTTCTTAATCGCATCTGCAACATCTTTTATTTTCTCTGGGGCGAGGGCTATCATGTTGTCTCCCACACCGGCGCCTGAAAGCTTAGCTCCCGATGCCCCGGCTGTTCTGGAGGCGAAGACTAATTTTTCAAGGATGTCAGAACTAACACCTATTGCGTAAAGAAGACCGTGGTTTATGTTCATTAACTGCCCCACCGTCTCAAGGTCATTCTCCTTAAAGGCGTCAATAGCTCTCGTTGTGATATTACCTATCTTTTCGTATATGGGATCAAGTACTTCTGGATATTTCTTCTCCAATATCTTTACCTTTTCTATTATGGGTTTGCTCCCTATCTTGAGCCCTGTGTTACCCACAACAACAGGAAATTCCTTGAATGGGATCTCTTCTGGAACCTCTCCCTTGATGAACCTTATTATGCCTCCGTATGTCGAGGAGGCTATGTCTATTCCGCTCCCGTAACCCTGAACCTCTTGTATGGTCTTGTATCCAAGCCTGTATATTTTCTCCCTGTCCAGGTTGGTCTTGAAGTATTCGTTGAGTGCGCCAAGGGTGGCAACAACAACTGCCCCGGATGTTCCGAAGCCCTGCTTCATCTCTGACTTGGTTGTTATCTCTAAACCGCCCTTGGAGCTGGTCTCCTCCATGAATATTTTGATCGCACCAACTACGTGTTCGGGTCTTTCACACGGATACTTGGCGTTCTCTATTCCCATATCAGGACTGTTTATGATTATCTGGTCGTCATCCCTGGGCTTGAGAAAAACATGCATTCTCTGGTCTATAGCAAACACTATGGAGGGTTTACCATGCCTTGATGCATGTTCTCCGAACAGTATCAACTTCGCTGGCGCAGACGTATGTATCATTCTTTCACTCTCCTATTCGTTTAGATTGGTTCACAAGCTTTTTAAAATAATCGAATTTCCTGCCTTTGATGTATTCGATTGCTTCTTTTTTGTAGGTTTCTGATTCCTCTGAATCGGGCTGGAAATCCATTATAATCCGTTCCATGGCGGTCTGACCTTCTCTCCCTTTCTCATAACAGAACCTGGCCAAATAAATGGCCCATTGTTCCCTTTTCTTGAAACCCGCATGGAAACCTATAGATGGTTTGAGCATTTCTTTAGCCATTGAATGGAATACTGAAGGGAATTTGGTGAAATCGAACTTATTGATTCTGTAATCGAATTGATTCTCTATAGAGGATTCGAACGGTCTTCCCACATAGTCACTACACTCTCCTACGAATACACACCTTCTGAATGCAATATAATGACCCATCTGTTCCATCAGCTTATCAGCCAGGTATACGGATTGGTGTAGAGGTGATGTCCATTTCACAGGCTTCCTATGATCCCTTATGGCCTGCGCAATTCTTTCGATTGATTCTGGTTCAATGTTAAAGTTATTCAGAATCTTCCTTGCTTTTTCGGTGCTGGCCACTGCATGACAGATCTTTTCTGTATCAGGCCTGACACAGTCATGCAACAGGCCTGCAATGTACGCGAGAGTCTCCTCCTCTTTGGTTCCTTTCAGAACAGTGACAAACCATCTCGCTCCGATCGAAACCCTCTTGAAGTGCGAGAAATCGTGTGTGATTAGAGTATCGGTTACGTTCTCTTTCACGAATTCCTCTATCTCCTTTACAGGCAGCATAAAAATCATTTAGAAAAGATGATTATTAATCAGTTTTGCTTCCCCACCTGGCTTACTCACGAAGACGTCCATTATGCCTGGGATTTCCTTCACTCTCTTCACTATTTCGTCTGCGCTTCCTGGCAAGCAGAAAATGTGCATGTTGGCTCCGGTATCTATGGTGAAATAGCATTCCAGTCCCTCATCTCTCCACTGATACACCTTCTCCATCACTTCCAGAGTCTTGGGCTCCCAGTAGATAAGGGCTGGATCAGTGGTCATTGCGACCGCATGCATCATTAAACAGTCGGCCTCGGCTGTTTTACCTATGGTTGTGAAGTCCTTATTCTTTATTGCTTCCCTGACCTTTTTCAGGCTCTCATCAACAACCTTAAGTCTGGCATTGTAAAGTGGTGATGTGCTCATAGAAAGTCTCATTCCCTCTCTTGTTGGGATCTTTCTTTTCCTTGTTGAAATCACAACAGCTATGTCCCTAATATCAAGATGGTTCTCATCAGCTATCTGGACCGCGTATGAATCCTCGCTCTTTTCTGACTTCATCCACTCAACGTAACCACCATAAATTGATCTACATGAAGAACCAGATCCCTGTCTTGAGATTATTGAGAGTTGTTTTTTATCAAGTTCGAGTCCTGCTGCTGAACACGCTGCAAGTGTGAGAGCTGCAAAACCTGAAGCAGAAGACGCGAGGCCAACAGCGGTAGGGAAGTTGTTCTCAGACATCACCTTGGCCTTGAGATCGATCTTGGCGATATTCCTTATAAGATCGAGGTGCCTTGAAACCCTTTCCCTGGGCTTTCCATCTTGCTCCTTTCCATTGATTAAAACAGCGTCTTCTTTAAGTTCCTTGGAGAATTCAACTGTTGTTGTTGTGTTCTGAGAGTCAACGGTCATGGATATGTTGCTGTTCATGGGCAGGATAAGCTTCTCGTCATACTTACCCCAGTATTTTATCATTGCTGTATTTGAATTTGCGATAGCTGTCGATTTCATTCTTTCACCTTCTCATCAGGGTTCTCTTTCCTCTCATCTCTGACCCTCTTTAAAACACTCATGTCGTCATGGGGGACATCTTTCAGTTCTATGAGTTTTTCGATTCTTTCAAATATTATGTCAAATATTTTTTCCCTTGCCTCTTCGAAATTATCACTTGATATTACAGGAACGTTGGTTTTCCTGGCATCTTCGCACTGAACATCCTGCATCATGCTGTACTTCTCCAGAGCAGGTATGAGCCTCTCGCTCTTGCCCTTGAGATGCGTAACCCTGTCCCTCTTCCCTATCCTCTTCTTCCACTCATCCATTGATTCGAGTCTCAGTACAATGGGTATGACACTCGGGTGATTAAGAACAGCAGGATCATACTGAGATGGTAGGAAATGCAGGTATTCAATGATCATGGATTCTCCATCCCTGACACCCCTGTCTGCAACTATCCTCTCCATCAGGTTGTTCATTATCTTGGCCTGTTTGTAGAACCCTTCTATTATATTTTCCTTGGTCTCAGTCTTGTCGCCAACGAACTGCCATGCTCCGTATATACTCACGAAGAATTCCGGGTACTTTTCCTTATCCACGAGCTCTCTGTAGGAGGCCCTTATAGAGTCTCCGCCCATAACATTACCTATGCGGAAGGCAGTTGCAACCTCCCTTGCAAGGGTCGTCTTCCCCACACACGGTAGTGCAGCGATTATCGGTACTATGGATTCACTGACCTCTCCATTAGAAACAAGCTCCCTGTACTTATTCATTGTCTTGTATCTCTTCAGATATTTCTCACCCATTTCTTTCAGCTTCTGTTCGATGTCATCTTCTGACTTACTTCCGCACACGATCTCGCTTATTTTATTAATTCCGAGTCCTGTACAGAGTAGAAATGATTCTTTATCAAAGTAGAGCATACATTCACCTATTCTGATTTCACTATTCTAGTGCCGCTTGCAATCTTATATTCTATAGGTTTCCATTCGTTCTCAATTAGTTTCTTCTTTACCTTTTCAGCATGTTCACCCCAGGAAACAACTGATATGACGTTGCCACCGCCAGCAACCCAGTAGGCAGGTATGCCGGATTTCCTTATTTCCTCAACATCGATAACAGCCATCATCATCTCCTTTCTTCTGGTCCTCACTCCCTTGTCCTCAAGCATGTAGTTTACGTTTCGTATGTTCTCCTCAGCTGAATCAAAGACCATGTCCCAGTCCTTCCTATGGAGCCCTAGTTTTATCCTTGCTTCCCATTCATGAATCATCTCAAGCCTGTGTTTGTAGAATGGGTGGGACCTTGCTGCATGAAATATCTCCTGGGCAGTGAACCTTGAGGGGTAGTCGAAGGTGAGGGCGAATATCCTCACGTCCTTCATATCCTCCTCTGACGCAAGCTGTACACCATACATCTTCGGGGGCGGTTCAACCACTATTTCGTTCAGTCCGCCGTAAAGGCTCCTTATCGAGGATTCAGAACCCATCATTGAAATTTCCGCAATCTCATCCATTGATAGATTCGTCTCGAAAACATCATTCATTGCAACGGCAAGGGCAGCGAAACCAGCATCACTAGAACCTGAATATATTTTATAGTTGGCGGACTCTATTTTTATCCCGCCGTCGTAATTGGCCTTCTTCCTGAAGAAGTTTATGATTTTTTCGGCGCTTCCTATTCTCTCATTATCCATTTCCTTTCCATTTATGAAGAACCTGAATCCCTTTTCTTTGGGAAGCAGCTCAACAGAGGTCTCTGTCCTGGTCTCTCCCTTCATATCCGTCACGGACATCCCCATGGTGTTGTGCACGGGTATCCTGTCCGGCCTGGCTGAGGATACGTAAATTACAGGGATCGTTGGGTATGAAACAGCAACACTTCTCTTTTTCATGAGAAATATAATCAGGTTAGTATTTAAATTAACATCCGTCGTACGATTGTCGTACTATTGGTTGTCCCCTTAAAAAACTTACCATAAATCTGTATTCAGATTTATATGGAAGTAATTTTCAAGAATGCACCAAACGTTCCCAGACTCGGGGATCCTCGGAGGGTTGCGAATTATGCATATCCAAACTGGGGACTGGAATTGGGAAGGTGGAGAAAAAAGAGTCTTGGCTTTTATATATCTGAGTGGGGGGGTGGTTCTAAATTACAAATGCTGGATGTGGTTAATGCCATAACAAAGACTGGTTTTGGAAACTTCACCCAGATGCTCAGGGACATCAATGCAAAAACAGTATCGCATATAGTAAAAGGATCTGAATCAAGGGTTAATTATCTCGAGGTTGGTGCAGGCGTAAGCACTGTTAACATGATCGAAAGGCTTTACGATGATAATGTGGATCTTGACAAGATATTCATAACCATGGTCGAACCCTCGAAGTCAAGACTGGGAGACACTACTTCCGAACTGAAGGGTATGGGATTAAGGGAAAAGAAGAACTTCATATATCATGTTGGTAGAGATATTGATTCGTTAAAGTTCGTTGAACCAGGTAGTCAAAAAATAATAGGCAGTGTTGCTCAAATACATCATCACGCATATCTGGATACACCACTCAAAGTGCTATACGATGCATTGGGTAATAATGGCCTGATCCTGATTGCCGATTGGCATAATTCCATGTGGGAACACCCAGCAAGGGTTTATCAGGCACTACTAATGGACTATGAATGGCCGAGCAAGGAGGAAGATCTTAAGATGTTCGTTTCTGCATATCCAAAGACCTTGGAGATTCCTCCGGGTCTTTCTGATCCAGATCTGATGGCCAACACAATGATAAGAGAATTCTGGAAGGACTATGGGAAGATAAAAGCTGAATTGATAAAAAAGGGTGAATTCGAGAAAGATGATGAAATTATGATATTGGAAGGCCACAGACCGATCGAGAGACAGATAGAAGATATGCACAAGATTGGATACAAGACAGATACTGTTTACGTGATGCGACTGGTTGATGATTTGGGTCTTAATGGAAATCCTTACCAAATGCTCAAAGATAGCAGGATTATAATGTTTACTATTGGTCACAAATACATAGAATAAAGAAAAGACTACCCAAAAAAGGAAAGGGTTATCGTTTAAGGTTGATTTTGGTGCTGTCCTGCTCTTACTTCACGAAGTCTATTCCCAGAACCTTCTCGATCTCTCTCTGTTTTTCAACTGAGAAAGTCTTCTCTGGTCCGAATATCTGGGATGACTTGACACCAGTCACGATCAGCATGGACCTTATTGTGTCGCCGAGTTCCTTGATTATCTGGGCACCCCAGATTATCTTTGCGTCTGGGTTGATCTTGCTGGATACTCCCTCGACTATTTCCTGGCATTCTCGTATGGTTATATCCGGTCCGCCGAACACGTTCACCAGTGCACCTGCTGCTCCGTCTATGTCAACGTCAAGCAGTGGGTTGTTAAGAGCTTTTTCGACTGACTCCATTGCCCTGTTTTCAGTGTCTGACTCTCCCATTCCGATCATGGCCAATCCACCTGAACCCATCACTGCTCTTATGTCAGCGAAATCCAGGTTGACCAGACCAGGCTTGGTTATGAGTTCTGCTATTCCCTTTACAGCGTTTACCAGAATCTCGTCAGCCACCTTGAAGGCCGTTGTGATAGAGACGTCAGGGACGATCTCCAGAAGCTTGTCGTTTGGAATCACGATCAGTGTATCAACGACTGATTCCAGGCTTTCAAGACCTTCCTGGGCATTCTTGTACCTCTGGTTACCCTCCATCCTGAAGGGCAGGGTCACTATCCCTACTGTCAGGGCACCGAGCTTCTTGGCTATGTCTGCAATAACAGGACTTGATCCTGTTCCTGTTCCGCCACCAAGTCCGCAGTTGATGAAGACCATGTCTGCACCTTCCAGTGCCTTCTTGACATCGTCCTTGGATTCCTTGGCTGCCTCGGAACCTATCTTTGGGTCTGCTCCTGCTCCAAGACCACCGGTTAGTTCCTTGCCTATCAGTACCTTGTGGTCAGCGTCTGTGTAAAGCAAATCCTGAGCGTCAGTATTGATGGCTACGGTTTCTGCACCGACTATTCCAACCTGCATGAGCCTTGAAACTGTGTTGCCTCCTGCTCCTCCCGCACCGACTACCTTTATCTCTGCTTTTCTGGTCTCGAGAATCTTTCGCAACTCTTCATCAGTCTCTGTGTTTCTTTCCACAACTCTTTCTTCTTCCATTAGAACTGGACTGTCATGCTCTGCCATATCATATCCTCCATATCTTTAATCCTGTCCAAAACATCAGTAAATTACTGTATGTGAGTAAGCTTTATAAGTTTATCTCGGAATCAAAAAAATATAACGCTGTTATGTTATCATGTATTGGTTTATTTCTTCTCATCTGGTTTCTTTTCTTCTGTCTTGTTTTCATCTGTTTTGTTTTCTTCTGTTTTCCCCTGCGCTGGTTTTGTACCAGGATTTGAAAACTCAATCTTCTTCACTTCCTTGATCCACTTGGTTATTATGTCCGTCAGCAGTTTCCTTACTGGTTCTGGCGTATCTTCCTTTGTCTTGATGCTAAGCTTCCCTTCCACCATCTCGACGTCAGCAGGAAGCCTGTAGTAATCCATTATCGATTTGACCTTATCCACTGTTTTCTGTATGTTCTCAGCGATCTTCACCTTGTACCTGAGTGTCTTTCCTGCCAGCGGGTGGTTGAAGTCGACCCTCACCCTTCCGCCGGACACGGACTGTATCTTGGCCTTGCGGCCGTTTATCTCAACGTAAACACCGGGAACAGGATTGATCTTCTGGCGGATGAAGTTGGTGGCCGAGACTATCTTTATCTTCTTGACGTCCCTCTTTCCAAAAGCCTTGTCTGGTGTGACATCGAACTCCTTCTCCTCGCCTTTCTTCATCTCCCTGAGCTTGTCATCCATCCCTGGTATAACCATACCGGATCCTACTATAACCAGAACAGGCCCGTACTTCTGGCCCTCGTTGTGGATTCCCTTCTTCTTGGCAAGTTCACCGTCTGTCAGGTCGAAAATATCACCTGTATCAGCAATCCTGCCAACGTACTCAATCTTCAGGAAGTCCCCTTCTTTCATAATCTCTATATTCGCTTCTTTTTAATTTAAATGCGTAACATTAGAGCATGGTGAAATACTTTCTTGAAGAGATAGAAGCGCCGAGTATCAACATCGAAAACGTGATAGACCAGAAACGATTCGGGAATCTTGAGCTCGAGACTGCTGCAATGATAATAAAAGAACTGGAAAGAACACAGATATTCAATATGGGGATTGGGGGGAGCGTGCACTCATCACCAGCCGTACATAAAGGAGTGATCTATTTTGGGTGTTGTGATAAAAAGTTTTATGCGTTAGACGCAAAGACAGGGAAAGAGTTGTGGAGATTTGAAACGAATAATCTGATAGGATCATCCCCTACAATACATAATGACATAATATATTTTGGTTGCTTTGACAACAAATTATATGCCCTGTCCATTGATGGGAGCAAGCTATGGGATTTCAGTACAGGCGACAAGATACTCTCGTCACCTGTTATATCAAATGGCGTGGTTTACTTTGGATCAAGAGACAAGAATCTGTATGCAGTATCAACAAGCGGGGAATTAGTATGGAAATTCCCTACAAATGGCCCGATATCATCAAACCCCGCTGTCCATAAAGGCGTTGTTTACTTTGGATCATGGGACAAAAACTTATACGCAGTTGATTGTAAAACCGGAAATGAACTTTGGAGGTTTGGAACAGGCCACTATGTAAATTCTCCGACCATCTACAAAAACAATATCTATTTTGGCTCATCCGATCACAACCTATACGCGCTTGACCTTGATGGCAAGGAGCTTTGGAGATTTCCTGCCAATGGCCCTATACAGCACAATCGCCAGCCAACCATACACAAGGGAGTTATCTACTTTGGCTCATGGGACGATAATCTTTATGCTGTTTCCACAGAAGGTAAGTTCCTATGGAGATTTCATGCAGGCAATATGGTAAGCGCATCTTCTGCTGTTTTTAACAATAGTGTTTACTTCCCATCCGTTGACCATAATTTCTATGCCCTGACATTGGATGGAAAGAAGATGTGGAAATTCCCGACAGGTGGCTTTCTAGCATCATCTCCCGCAATCTACAACAATATAATATATTTCGGTTGCTGGGACTGCAATCTGTACGCAGTCTCTTTGAAAGGTGATTTGGTATGGAAATTCGGAACAAGTCTTAGCTACCAGTCTCCTATCAGTATAGACGAATCCGACATCCAGAGAGTTGTGCAGATAGTGATAAAGCCTGAGGTAAGTGAGAGGGGGAGGGAAGAAGTTATCGAAGATGGGGGATTCATTGGGTATGGTGAATTCTCAGGGAACTACCTGGATTCTGACAAAACTAGATACGTAGATTTCGGTATAGACAACCCACTGAATATAGGATACAAGCAGAAGAAGAGGATATACAAGTAGGCAAGTAGGCAACTTCTTAGTTAGACAATCTCAACGTCCTTGCAGTTAAGGTATATTTCGTATTCGTTATAATACTTCTGGAACTTCCCATTTATTAATACACTGTCCCCCTCCTTGACGTTTGTGGTGCCCTTGTATTTGGAGCAGAATATCTTGATCTCCTGGGAGCCGTCTGTTATGTAGAACTGCTGGTACTCGTAACCCTTTGTTGAGACATGATCTTCAAGTACCCTGCTGACCTCTCCTGTAACAGCAACATTCTCCTCAAGTGGCATCCTCTGCATCAGTTCCGAAACGGATGCGAATTCCATCGTGGGACCTAGTGAAAGGTGGCCCGAGCCAGCCTCGTAGGAATGGATCTCTCCTGAGAGTGCAGCTATTATCAGGACTCCTGTAAAGAGTACGACTACAAGCAGGAACCTAAACACGTCTTCATTCATGGTTCGTCAACCTCACGTTGAATATCTTGTGAATCCTGTCTTTAAAGTATTCTGACTTTATCAGCAGTACCATAAGGCAGGACCATATTATTATCCCGAGGTTGGCTGCGATGTTGTCGTAATGGACCAGGTTCAGGGAGTAGTAATTTGTCAGGGGATACAGGATAAGGATTCCCATGGGATTGATCATGTCAAGGAAGAGGTGAGATAAGAACCCCAATCCAAATGATAGCGAGACATCAGTCCTCTTGGTAGCCAGGTATAGTATGACGACAGATACCCCGAGTATGAGCGGGGTGTGGATGAATCCCCTGTGTACAAAAGGGAAGCCGAAATCCAGGACATAATCCAGGTCAGCTATTATTCCTCCTATCGCAGCCGGAAGAAGCGGGAACCTGAGTACATGGGCCAGTGAGATTGCAAAGAACAGGTGGGTGGGTCCCATCATGATTATTCCTGGTATTTCCTGGCTTAAATTATTTTGAGACCGGAAAGAAATCACTATTCATACCATTTCGATCTCTGACATATCAGTCATTCTCTCACAATAATGGCATCTTATCTTCAGTGTCTTCCGGTTTATAACATGGAACCTTGTAGGGACATTGTACGCATTGGTCACACAATTGGTGTTGACACACTTGACTATATTCTCTATAATATCAGGTATCTCAACCCTGAATTTATTCTCCACACCATAATCCTTTATTATGCTTATGTTTGCTCCAGTAGCAATAATGGCGATCATATCAGCCTCTTGCTTGGTAAGGTATCTACCGCCTATCTTTATTAGACCTTTCTTTCCCATCTTTTTGCTTTCCAGGTTTGTACCCATTGTCACAACGTCATTAGATTCATTAAGTTTCAGAATATCCATTACCTTGAAGATGTGGTCCGTGGATACATGATCTATTACTGTTCCATTTTTTATTGCAGATATCTTGAATGTCTTTCCTTTCATTTTATTCTCCCCAATATGAGAGCAAGGATAGCCTGCCTGACAGGAATACCGTTCTTTGCCTGATCGAAATAAACCGCGTGTTCTGTATCATCGAGTTCCGGGTGTATCTCATCCACTCTCGGAAGAGGGTGAAGTATCCTAAGTTCTGGTTTTATATGATCCAGAAGTTTCCTGTCAATTATGTAGACTCCTACATATTTCCTGTATTCAAGCGGATCAGGGAATCTCTCTTTCTGTATCCTAGTTACGTAGAGTACATCAAGCTCTCTACTGACCTTGAACAGGTCCTCCTCCTCATGGTACTGTATTCCTTTCTGCTTTAATTCATCTAGATACGAATCTGGTATTTTCAGAGCCTTGGGTGATATGAAGAACATATTCGTATTGAAATGTGAGAGAGCAACAACAAGGGAATGGACTGTCCTCCCATAATTCAGATCTCCCAGGAACCCCACATTGAGGTTTTCTAATGTCCCCTTCTCCTTAAGTATTGTGTAAAGGTCTAACAGTGTCTGGGTCGGATGCTGGTTCGCTCCATCTCCTGCATTTATCACAGGAACATCAACTGCCTCCGCAGCCAGTCGTGCTGATCCTTCAACAGGATTCCTAATAACTATTATATCAGAATAATTCTCAGCCATCTTTACAGTATCCCATAGAGTCTCGCCCTTTTTGAGTGATGTGGCATCAGGATCAGCGAATCCTATAACCTCACCACCGAGCCTTCTCATGGCAGATTCGAAACTCAGCCTGGTCCTCGTGGATGGCTCAAAGAACAGGGAAGCCATCATCTTGTTCTCCAGTAACCTAGAATCTGGATTGTCCTCTATTTTCTTTGCTGTATCAAGAATGTGAAGTATTTCATTCTTTGACAAGTCCCGTATCGAGATTATATCATGTTTTTCGAAGCTCATCAGAATCTTTATTATATTAAAAATAGGATTTATAAAGGCTTCTTGGAGACGGTTTTTATAACAGTGTTATACTTATAAACCTATAGTACAATTCTTAACATATCAGAGGTAATGGAATGAAACCCGTGTGTGAGGTAATGGTATCAGAGGTCCTTCCAGGAGTAAGGGCCATGGTAGCAAAGAAGCTGGTGGAAGACCATGGATTCTCCCAGAAAATTGCCGCTGAGAAGCTGGGTACCACGCAGCCCGCCATATCCCAGTACAAGAGAGAGCTAAGGGGTCACAGGATCCAGATCCTCAAAAGCAACCAGAAGATACTGGGAATGATTGATTCCCTTGCCAAGAGGACTGCTTCTGGAGAAATCGACAGGGATCATGTAAGTCTTGAATTCTGTGTGATCTGCAAGTACATGAAATCATCCGGACTTGCCTGCAAGATACACAAGAGAATGCACCCGTCACTGGAGAACTGTAGTATCTGCTTTGAGAAGAAGTGAAATCTAGAAAGAACGCGTGATTTATGAGAACTTTTACGAGAACTCCAGGTGGAGTTTGCCTTTTTCGAATTTCTTGCTGCTGAGCCTGAACTGGGACGGTTTGGTCAGGATCTTGAAGTAAGCCTTGTCGTCAGCTATCGCCTTCACTTCAACAGAACTCTCCAGCTCCCTCACATCAATCCTGTCATGGGACTTGACGCCCGGGACTTCTATTTCGACAACGACTTTGTTGTCAAGTCTCTTCACACTGGTCTTGGGCTCCTCGGTTCTGTCTGGTAATTGAAGCTCTTTTCTCTCTTCCGTTTTCTCTTCCCTTCTCTCCATCATCTCAATCGGCTTTGTCTTCTCAGCAGTCCTTGTGAATCCAGGGAACCTGAACCTTCTCTCCCTTTCCTTCCTTTCGTCAGGTGCGGGTCTCTTCATGGGTATCTGCATTCCCTTCTCACCACTAAGCTGCTCAAGGATCTCCTTCCTAATCTCGTCCTTTTCGTCACCAAAGGTCTTGACAGATATCTTGGGTTCCCTGCCAGTCCCGCTGCTCATGGTTATCCTGAATCCTCTGGTCTTCTTCTCCACCGGCCTTTCCCTGAGTTCCTTGAACATGGGCGACAGGTCAAAGACCTCGAAGTCCTTCTCGAACATCCTGCCCATCCCCTGCATCTGCTTGTCAAATCTCTTGAATATGTTATCTAACCTGAATCCTGAATCCCTTCTCTCGGTCCTGGCCAGGCGAAAACCGCAGCTGGAGCAGTACTCCCATCCCTTCTCTGTATCCTTTCTGCATCTCGGGCACTTCATTCCAATCTCCTGGTATTATTGACAGTATAATTGACAGTATATTATTTCCAGTTATATTTAATATTTTAATCAAATTATATTCGGTGCTTTTTATGGTTTCTGCAGCTAATCTCTGCATTCTGTGCAAGGGTAGCAGGGCGTTGTGTGGACATGAGCAGTGTCCGCTGTATAAGAAGATCAACATCGCTCCGAGATTCCAGAAGACTGTATCCAAGGATTTCTTCGGGCCGAGCATGAATGTGTTTGTTGGGAGGTTCGGATACCCAAGGGTGAGCATGGGACCGCTCACAGCAATTGAGCTGAAGGACGGACTGGACTCGCCTGGGTCATGGTTTGGAATGGATTACGGCGACATAATAGAACTGCAGTCCCTTCTTCTGCGCTCTAAATTAAAGCAGGACATCCGATCCAGAACAAGATTCATAGAGGAGAACCAGGAACTCGCCCTGGCAAGCAAACCGACAGACGTGGAGATGAGCTTCAGCAAGAAGCCTGTCTACAGCATGAGCTTCTCTGACATTCACAGACCAATGGGCCCGAGTGCGTCACTGGAGAAGATGCGGATAACAGAGAACCCCGACATATCACAGAGGGTCGAGAAGATAGTGAGGGACGAGATAAAGGCGAATGAAGCCGGTGTGATGCTTTACGAGCTTGGACAGGACGTCTACAAGATATCCACCATCCTCTCGTCAGGGATAATGGGAATGGATGAGAACAAGAAACTTGTTCCAACGAGATGGTCGATTACTGGTGTTCATAGTATGATAGCCAACGAACTAATTAAGAAAATAAAGGAATATCCCCAAATTAATGATTACAGAGTTTATTCCAGTCAGTATCTAGACAATCATTTTGAAATACTTCTTATGCCAGGAAATTGGGAATTTGAGAACTTTGAGGCCTGGACTCCAGGATCCATGTGGTCATTCAACCTGAAGAAAACAGAGATTCTTGAGGAATATGAACCATATGAGGGTAGGACCAAATATGCGGAATTGCAGGGTGGGGGATTTTATAGCAGCAGACTAGGTTGCTGTGAACTTCTTAAAAGTATAAAAAGACAGGCTAGAATTGTAGTATTTAGAGAAATATATGAAGGATATTCAATTCCTGTTGGCTGCTGGCAGATTCTTGAAAACATAAGAAATGCCTCTAGACAAAATTATATGAAATTTGATACTAAAGAAGGAGCACTGAAACACATCAACTCCAGGCTGAGGATTCCTGTCAACGATTACATCACAAGGAGTGATATCCTGAAACAAAGGCGCATGTCGGACTTCGTATAAAAAAGCTTTATATACCAGAAACAGAAATCATATTTACGTAGTGATTTGTGATTCATATGGTAAGACCAGCACTAAGATCAAGATCCTTCAGAAGGATAAAGAAGAAGCTCCCAGGCGGAGCATTCATAACCCATTATCTGAAGAGGAAACCATCTGTCGCAAAGTGTTCAGCCTGCGGCAGCAAGCTTCACGGGGTCAAGAGCGAGAGACCAATCGTGATGAAGAAACTATCCAGGAGCAGGAAGACTCCATCAAGGCCATACGGCGGAAGACTCTGCTCAAAATGCACAAGAGAAAAGATGAAGGAGAAGGTGAGATAGATGTTCGAAGTAGGAAGGGTATGCATGAAGACAGCGGGAAGAGAATCAGGCAAGTACTGCACTGTGATCAAGAAGATGGATGAAGGTTTCGTTATGGTAACAGGACCAAAGTCTTTGACAAGCGTGAAGAGAAGGAGATGCAACATCAATCACCTGGAACCGATAGAAGAGGTGGTTAAGATAAAGAGTGACGCATCTGATGATGAGGTACTCAAGGCCTACCAGCAAGCCAGCATAATGGCAAGGCTCGGGCTGGAGAAGGGCAAGAAGCCGAAGGCACCAAAGGCTGAGAAGAAGGCAGAGAGAGCTGAACCGGAAAAGCGCGGGCATAAAGAGAAGGCGAAAGAGCCGAAACATAAGCCGGCACATAAGGAAAAGAAAGTCAAACATGAAAAGAAGCCCGCAAAGAAACCAGCCAAAAAAGAGAAGACCAGATTGAAACCAAAAAAAGCCAGGGCTGGAAAGAAGACCGTGAAAAAGGCCGAGAAAAAATAAATCATTTAGAGTTTAAAGGCTTCTTGAAACCATGACGGTTTCTATGTTATCCACACCGTCTATTGATTCTATCTTTTTTTCCAGTTCGTCCTGCTCACCAGGACCATCCGGTATTACCTTGGTAAGCTTGATTGCCTTCAGTCCGAAGGCTATGGGCTCCTCTTCAATTCTATCTGGCTTGAGTTCCTCCAGGGCCTTTTTCATTGAATCGAACTTTTCAGGCGAAGAAGGAAGTATCCTGTAAACGCAGATTACCTCTCCCATGATATCACTCTTAAAATTCAAGGACCAACAAAACCACAGTCAGCGCACTTGTAAGTGTTCTCCAGTTTCTTGCACTTCTCACATCTGACTATCTTTGTCTTGCCGCACTTCGGGCAGCTGAATTCAACCCAGTTGTCCTCTGCCTCTATATTCTTTCCGCAGTTGGTGCATCTCATTCCATAACCTCGACTCTTTCGTGGGGTTCTGTCGTAATTATCTCTATTATCGGTTTGTTTATTTATAAACATTCATGTTTTTGCTTAATGTCAAGCCTTGTTTGACAGCTGTCAAATCTTCGATTTGACATTAAGGTTTTGGGAGAAGCGATAGCTCTCGTAAAAACCTTATTCGAAGAAGAACTGGTAGTTTCTTGCTTCGTTTATGTCCTTGGGTTTCATCCTGCGCTTCCAGATGTACATCAGGATCATTCCTGTTATTATTCCTCCGAAGTGCCCTATGTTAGCAATTTCGGGCTGTAGGTTCAGTATCCAGAGGATAAGTTCTCCGGCAGCCAGGAGGATGATGGGAAGTATGACCGGGATCGGAATCTTGTATATCCACACCACGTCTCTGGGAAACATGAACCCGTATGCGGCCATCACACCGAACACTGCACCGGACGCACCCAACATGGCCACGTCAAGCGCACCTGTCATGCCCATATACAACAGGGCGGAGCCTATCCCAGAGACCAGGTAGAGGACAAGGTAGCGCTTCCATCCCAGCGCCCTCTCGATCGTGAGACCGAATATGAAAAGCAGGAACATATTGATTATTATGTGCTCGGGTAACGAGACCGAATGGAGGAACATGTAGGAAATGAACTGCCAGTAGTATCCGCTGAGCGCAAGCTCCGGGGTGAGTGCCATCACCTCATCAAAGAACGGGTGCAGTAATATCTGCAGTGCAAACATCACCACGTTGGCCATTATCAGGGATACTGTAATTCTCATTCTATCACCATTCTAACACTATACATCACTACATATCAGTAAAAGATCATAAGGTAGGAGAATCCGATCACTGCAACCATAAACGAGACTGCCCATACCGGCCTGTTCCAATGAAGGACCTTAACTCCATCCAGAGGTCCCAGTGGTACGAGATTGAAGATGGCCAGCCAGGCATTTATCAGGGCTGCGTAAATGAGTATCCAGCTCGGGTACACGAAGTTGGCAGCTATGAGTATGAACATCAGCGCTATGTTGAAAAGGGTTCCTGATATCCCTATCTTTCCAATCTCTTCAACAGTCGGATTCCTGAATGCCCAGAATGACGCGAAGTACACTGCACCCGGGGCTGCGAATATGAAACTCCCGTTGGTCAGTAATGTGAAGAATATCGCGAGTATTATTCCCTGTGGCCACATCCTGTACTCAGAGAAGTATCCAAGCTTACGGGCAGTAAACCTGTGCGACATCTCATGGCCCATGAAGGCCACTCCCACAACAAAGAGGGAAACCAGGAACATCGAATAGTTAGAAAGGAAATCCGGATACGCAAACACCAGGGAGAGCACTATGACAGATATCACTATATCTTTTACCTCCCTCCTTGAGAACATACCCCGACTGGTTCCGTTCATTTAACCACCTTCATATTTGTTCTCCTACATTAAATTTCTGTCTTGCTGAATAATCTTGCTGAATAAGTATGTCCCCCAGTCCTACCATATCAGTCAGATACCGATCAGAAACAATCACTTGCTCTTGCCTGCCTGGTGTGAGTGACTGGTACGATGTGTGGTATGTGTGTGGTGGGTGTGGTGCTTCTTCCTGAAGAACTTCCTCCATACGAAGTAGAGGATTATAACCAGTATCACGAAACCGATAAGGTAGGTCATTGTCCCGTTGGTTCCCTGTGCCTCAAAGTCAAGGGTTATGTCCTTGACTATTCTGTTCTGCTGGAGTCCTGGTCCGATATAGTTTATAACAAGTTCAGCGTTCCCCTCCAGTACAATCGGGAAGGCGAATGTTGTCTTCTTGGTTGCTTTGAGCTGGCTCAGGTAGTCTATCCCGATTGACTGGTTTCCTACCATGAGTATGGCTTCGAGGGATTTGGCATCGGTTGTTCCCTTGTTGGCAACCTCTATCTCAAGCTGCCCTCTGCTGAAGTCAGGCTCCACGCTGATGATGTCCAGCCTTATCGATCCTATAACAGGAATTCCTATGCTAAAGGTATCTGAACCGGCTGCGTTGCTCTCATCCTTATACGAAAGTGTAAGTGTTGCTGTGTAGGTTTTGTACTCTGCAAGTGAATCTATGCTAAGCTGCATAATGGCATTCTTGGTTTCACCTGGCTTCACGTCACCCACGTAGACAAGACCGCCTGACAGTATCGGTACGAGATAACTAGAGGTTGCGTTCAGGCTCGCCTGCATCTGCCTTGCTGTTCCTGATCCTATGTTCTTGATGCTGAAGTCGAGTGTGACTGATCCGCCCGGTTCTATATCCTTTGGGCTGGTTCCCACTGATTCAATTACCATTTTTGGTGAACCCTGGACAGACAAGGAAACGGTCTTGGTTGAATATGTGCTCGGATCACTGACCGAGTATATTTTGAACTCAAGGCTGTAGATGCTGGATATCGCATCAGTGTTCACAAAAAGGTCATACGTTTTCATCACAGAACTCTGTGGTCCTATGCTGTTGATGGTCTGCTTGGATTCCTGGCCCTGCAGAAGGGAGAAGGGACTCTTGGTGAGTATCTCCACGACTATGTTGTTTGCCTGCGCGTTTCCGGTGTTGCTTATCTCGACCTCAACGTTAACGTTGGATCCCGGCTCTGCTGGATAAGGATTCTGTGATACAAGGGAAACGTCAAGCACCGCCACATTGATCTGTGCATTCACTGGTTGGAGTAAACAGACTGCCAGAAAAACTGCCATGAATACCGGGACCAAGAGTGGGGTTTTTTTCATATTACCTTAATTGTTTCTCCTACTTAAATAATTCTGCCATCCATCAGATTGATGATTCTCTTGGCGTATTTCTTTATCCTGAGATCATGGGTAACCACTATTATGGTGTAGTTCTCCTCCTTGTTGAGTCTCTTTAGCAGGTCCAGTATGTCCTTCCCGGTATTGCTGTCAAGATTCCCTGTGGGCTCGTCACCCATTATTATCTTTGGTCTGTTGGCCAGCGACCTTGCTATTGCGACCCTCTGCTGCTCACCACCGGATAAATGAGGAGGCCTGTGATGCATTCTCTCACCGAGACCCACC
>DAOUYM010000011.1 GCA_030666115.1 Candidatus Aenigmatarchaeota archaeon | reverse complement strand
AAGGCTGACATTAAAACCAAACTCATACCACTGGTAGACATAAAACTAGTGGCTGATTCAAAGCTCGATGCAATATACGAGAAGAAAAGCCTTTCTGATTTCGATTACATACTTCCAAGAATAGATTCCAAGCGTGCGGTGGTTGGTTACCCTGTAATGAGGTTCCTGGACGAGCTGGGAATCAACAAACCCTTTCCAGCAGAAACCGTGTTGATTGCACACAATAAGTTCATAACAATCGAGAGGCTGGTTAGCAACAACATACCTGTTCCTGAGACATACTTGACGGGGTCAAGAGAAGCAGCCTTTGATATAATCAAGAAACAGAAACTCCCTCTTATGATAAAGCTGCTTTCTGGTTTTGGTGGCATGGGGGTAATGGTGATAGAGAGCAAGGAAGCTGCAAAATCCGTGATAGATACGATGCAGGGACTGAAGCAGGAGATACTCATAGAGAAATTCATAGATAACCCAGGAGAAGATATGAGAGGTATAGTTGCTGGTGATGAGATAATCGCCTCTTTCAAGAGGGTGGCAAGCGGGGATGAGAAGAGGGCCAACATAAAGTCAGGCGGCAGGGCCGTCGTCTTCAAGCTAACACCAGAGATGGAGGAGCTCGTTATCAGGTCAGCTGAGGCAGTAAAATCAAAGATATGCGCTGTTGACATGATCCAGGGCAAGGACGGTGTAAAGGTAATAGAAGTCAACATCAACCCAGGACTACAGGGAATAGAGAAAGCAACCAGCATAAACGTTGCGCAAAGGATCATTGATTTCGTGAAGTCGGAAATGAAGAAATAGTACTAAAAGCTATTCTTTTAATTTATCCACATCATCTGGATCGATAATCGTTTTCTTGAAAAGCCTGCTATCCTCTCTCATCCTCGGGCAGGCTGTATTGACAATGCAGTCTATCTGTAATCCTAATAGTTTTTCCGGCGTCAGCTCATCAGCCACCAGTATCCATGCTTTCTTTCCCATCTTCTCCAGCTTCTCCTTTGATTCTTCAGCTGTCTTTATCCTCATCTGTCCTGGCTTGGTTGAGACCAGAATCCCGAAGCTCTTACACGACTTGGCATTCTCTATCTGAAGCAGGCGTATGTTCTCCATCCGCCTCTTCTCGTCCTTCAGATCAAGCAGCTGGGTTCCCTCGAAATCCAGGAAGAACACGGGCTTCTTAACAGCCATTGACAAACCTAATGGATGGAAAGTGCCGGACCCCATGAACAGGAAGCAGTCCACTGTTCCCTCAAGATCCTTGGCAGCAGAAAAATCACACCCCAGGACCTGGCCCGGATTCCCTCTCCTGGGACTCCCAACGTATACTTTCTTCCTTCTTTTCTGCAGGAACTTCCTGGCATGATCCAGGCTTGAAAGGAACTGGACCGTGGTCACCAGTCCTATTTTCTTGAACGGTTTCAGGTCGTTAAGGGCGATCATGAGCAGCGGTGTGGGGTCATAGTCCATTCTCAGTTCCTCGTATATGACCGGAATCTTGCTCTTCAGCCCGAAGTCGGAATGCCCCAGATGGAGAATGAGATCGCAGCCAAGTGCCTTGGCTTCATTATCTCGGAGGTCGCAGGCCCCGTAACACGGGTCCACTGATATCAGTACCTTAAGTCCTCTCTTGCCATTCTTCTCCAGTTCCCTGGCGAAACCCAGTATCCGGGTCTTAAGACCCTCTGGTACCTGGATAAATATTCTCCTGGCTTTGTGCTTCCTTATCTTCCTGGCAACGCTTCCAACATTGAGCATAGTATCATATTATATTTGTGACAACTCCCACGGCTGAAGCACATGGGCTTCTCGACTTATGAAGGCACAACATTTGAACACCTCCATATCAACGGCTCTGCCACAGAGCCAATACTCCTCGAATCTTTAGATTCTCGGAGATACTTTTTCAGGATATTTCTTGCCCCGTTTATGTCTGCATTCATTTGGTTTCCGCATTTGCACCGATAAAGACCCCTATGCTTTCTGTTTGATTTTTTGATTACTCCGCACACAGAGCAGGTCTTGCTCGTATCTCTCTCACCCACCTTGACTACCCGTATTCCAGCCAACATTGCTTTGTATGTCAGCTGGCTGGTGAGCTTGGCAAATGACCATGAATGGAGCTTTTGGCTATCCTTCTTTCGCCAGTGCTTGTCCTTGCGAATATTCTTTATGTCTCCTATGACAATTGTCCCGACTTTATGTTTTATCGCATCATCGATTGTCCTCTTTGTCGCTGTGTGGATTAGCTGGTTAATCTGTCTGGACTTGTGTCTGTGCATCCTTGATGTGCTCTTGGTTCTCTTTTTCTTCTGCTGTTTCATTGATTTGCCCTGCACCTTCGCTATCTCTTTGTTGAAATAGTGCTGTATGGATAGTGCCTGTCTTCCAGAATAGGTTTTTGTGTTCCCATGGGTGTCCGCCGTTGTTATGAGATTGATGATACCCAGGTCAACCCCCATAGTGTTCGGATATTTCTTCAGTTTCCTCTCTGGGACTTCATAAACGATATGAGCCATCCACTTGTTTCCCTGCCTTATTATGTTGCACATCTTTGGAACGCCTTTGATGTCTCTCCACACCCCAACATCGAAAGAAATTTCGTTGATTCCGTTTTCGGTTCTGAACTTTCTTGACATGATTATTGTTATCCTTCCGTTGACTATTGAAAACTGCTGATAGAATGTAAGCGGACTCGGTTTGTCCTTCCTTCTGAACATTGGCGGATTTGCATCATTGTCTGTTTTCCGCAACACAAACCAGGAAACATAGTTGTCTTGTAGATTCTTTATCACCGCCTGTGCTGTCTGGGAAGGTAATAATTTGTACCAGTGGTTTTCTCTCAACAGTTTCTTCTGCTCATACCAATTGGGTATCTTGCCAGTCTTGTCCCACTGCTCACGTCTCATATAGTTGTCCGTGTTGTACAGCTTTGTGGCATAGAAGCCGAGCTTATCAAGGCACCCTTCCTGCTCTTCTGTCGGGTTAATGCGATATTTTAGACAGAGTTTCATTTTAACAACCTTCTTATTACATCGGAGTATGTATCCCCGACTTGTTTCAGTTTTATGAGCTTATTCACTATATCCTTATCCAGCTGCACTTTTACTTTATCCATATTATATATATGGATAATGTTATATATAAGCTTTGGCTGGCTCGCTTTCATTCCGATCCCTGAAGGGTGTGGGATTTCCCGCTCATGTGCTAAACAGGTCATTAATAAGACAATCAACGTTTTGAACTCGTCAATATTTAAACTTTTGGTGAGGATTTGATATTCATGAGTGCGGAAATGGAGCAGATAAGGAAAGAGTTCTTTGAAGGAGGGATGAGATCCAGGGAGCTTGAACTAAATGTATGGGAAAGGGTTTTTGGGAAGGATCCTGAGAAATGGAGCGAAGCCAACGAGAAGGCAGCATCTATCAGACTCGAGCAACTGGAGAAGAATGTTGGGAAGAGGTTCGACCTCATAAGAGGCAGTTATGTTGACAGTTCCTCTATCATAAGGGACAGGCCAACCACTGGAATAGAGCAGAAGATCGGCGGGGTTTCTGTGCCACTGGGCGTAATAGGTCCTGTAAAGGTTCTTGGAAACTATGCCAAGGGTGATTTCCATCTGCCGTTAGCAACCAACGAGGCAGCCCTTATAGCCGGCATAAACAGGGGATTCAAGGCGATAAATGAGGCTGGTGGAATAAAGAGTATTGTTGTCAAGGACCATATGACAAGGGCGCCACTGATGGAGACTCCTGATCCAGAGAAGGCCAAGGAAATATCTGACGAGATTCTAAAGAAGGGTGAGCTGTTCCAGGAGATGAAGAAGGCAGCTGAGGCAGAATCCCGCGTTTCAAGGCTGCTGGACATACAGCCCTTCCAGATCGGAAGGCGCCTGCACCTGAGGTTCTACTTCCAGACAGGAGACTCCATGGGAATGAACTCGGCAACCAAGTATTCATCCAACGCTGTCAAGGTCCTTATGGGCAAATACCCGTTTGTTAAGCTCAGGAGCCTGACAGGAAATCTCTGCACAGACAAGAAGGCATCACACATCAATGTTCTTTTGGGACGGGGGAAGTCAGTCGAGACGCAGGTCTCAATCCCCAGGGAAACCATCAAAAACGTCTTTAAGGTAGAACCAGAAGCCGTGGTTGAGCTGAACCATATAAAGAACTACCAGGGATCGTCGCTTGCTGGTACTGTGAGCGGGTTCAATGCAAACGTAGGGAACACCATAGCAGCCATATTCATAGCAACCGGCCAGGACTGCGCACAGATAACAGAATCATCTTCATGCTTCGTCCATGCGGAAATGGATAAGGACACGGATAGCCTGATCTTTGGTGTGACGCTTCCGTGCCTGGAGGTTGCCACAATGGGTGGTGGTACAGGCTTCGGTGCAGCCAAGGACTGCCTGGACATGCTCGGATGCTATGGACCAGGTGATATACCCGGATCCAATTCAAGGAAACTGGCAGAGATAATCGGTGCAGCAGTAACTGCACAGGACCTGAACCTGATAGCGACACAAGCACACGAACACGAACTGGCAGAATCCCACATAAAACTCGCGAGAGGCAAGTAGACAATCGGGGAAGGTAAGCAAACATCCCAAGGGGTGGGTCAACAATTTAAATATCGCAACATCAACCATTTCTATATGCATCCTTCCATATTCAGGGCCTACGACATCAGGGGAGTCTACGGCAAGGACGTCACAGAAGATGATGTTGGGGTTATCGGCAACTCCATGGCAAGATTTCTTAAGGAAGATAAGGTAGTGGTAGGAAGGGATGTCAGGATATCCAGCGAGGGCGTTGCCAGGGCGTTCATAAATGGCTTCAGTAGAACAGGCAAGGACGTCGTTGACGTTGGTATGGTTTCTCTTGGCGTTGGTTCACTCTATGCCTGGAAAAGAAGACTACCATTCGCGTACATAACAGCGTCCCACATGCCGGCTGAATGGACAGGAATCAAGTTCTTCTGCAGCAATGGCACAGGATTCATGGAGGAGGACAACTACAAAATAAGGGATCTTTCCCTTGAAGGGAGGATTGTGGACAAGGGGACTGGCCGGGTTGAGAACGAGGATACAGGAAAGGTTATCGAGGAGTACGTAGAGTTCCTTTTATCGAAAATAAGACCCAGGAAGAAGATGAAGATCTTGCTGGACTGCGGTAACGGGGCAGCCTGCGTGGTTGCCAGGAAACTCTTCGAGAGGGCAGGATTCGATGTTGATGTTCTTTTTGAGGAACCTGACGGTAGCTTCCCTAACAGATCACCAGACAACTTCGAGGACCCGCTAACCGTTGCAAAAGAAAGGGTCAGGGAGTTTGATTTCGGGATTGCTTACGACGGGGATGGTGACAGGGCAGTGATAATCGACTGCAACGGAAGCGTGCTTACACCAGAACAGACTTCCTACATCATACTAGAGGAACTGATCCAGAAGGAGGAGGGACCGGTGATAGCGAATGTTGAATGCACGAAGGTTATAGATATAATCCCGGAGAAGTTCGGAAGGGAGGTCAAAAGGATAAGGGTAGGCCACACCTTCCTTATGGACGCTGTCTACAGGGAGAAGGCATGCTTCGGTGCAGAAAGGGCCGGACACTACGTAATCCCTTCCATATTCCCCACTGACGATTCCCTCGCGGTTTCGTACTACTTCGCCTGCGTGCTGTCGTCCAGGGATTCCGACCTATCGGAAATAGCCAAAGGTATCCCCTCGTATCCGTTCAAACGGGTGAACTTCGAGTGTGATGATGAGAGGAAGTTCATGGTCATGGACAGGATCAAGGAGAGAATGATGAAGGAACACGAAAATGTGAACACACTCGACGGGGTCAGGATTGATCTTGAAAAGGGGTGGGTGCTTGTGAGGCCATCCAACACATCCCCAACCATAAGACTCACCATGGAAGGGAAAGATGAGCAGAGTTTTGAGGAAATAAAGAACAGGTTCTCGGCTATCATCGAGGAGGAGATATCCGCATCCGAGCCAAACAAGCAGGCCGAGCAATAAATCCAGCGATAAATTTATATATATACATAGATATTAAGTATTGGTTAAGTGATTGGTATGGAGCTCAAGGTACTAGAAAAGAAGAAGGACAAGATGAAGGTTGAGGTTATTGGAGAATCCCACACCCTCATGAATCTTCTAAGGGAAAACGCCTGGAAGGAGAAAGCAGACCAGGCCACCTACATGATAGAGCATCCGGAACTATCCCAGCCCAAGATAATAATCAAGGCAAACAACCCAAAGAAGGTTATGGTGGATTCAGCACAGATGGTAATAGACGACGCAAAGGGTTTCTCAAGGGAATTCAAAAGGGCAATGAAGAAATAATGCTAAAAGGGATCTCCTGTAGTGATTTGATATGGACATATGGATCGCCTTATACTTTGAAGTTCTGATAAGTTTTCTGTTATATTACAGTGGTGTAACCTTTTTTTATCGCGTGCTTGACGACAAGGCTATAATCATAACATATCACAGAATAAGAGAGGATGATCCTAGAAAGGTCAGCAAAAATGAATTGTCAGTAGTATCGAAGAGTAATTTTGAAAGACATATCAAATACCTAACTGAAAAATACAATGTTATATCACTGAGGGAATTATATGGTTACATTTCTTCAGGGAGAAATCCACCGAAAAGATCATTAACGATAACATTCGATGATGGCTACAGGGATAATTTTTTATATGCTTATCCTGTGCTGAAAAAATACAAAGTCCCTGCAACCATATTCCTGAGAACAGGCAGCATGGGTTCTGATGATTTCTTGACCTGGAATGACATTAAAAAAATGGGGGATGTGATAGAGTTTGGTGCTCACACCGTTACACATCCCAAGTTATGTGACCTGACATCTGAGAAAATGGTATGGGAAGTAGAAGAATCAAAAAGGGTAGTGGAAAGAAAAACCAGGAAGAAGGTAGATTTCTTCGCCTATCCGTATGGGAACTTCAATGATGAAATAAAAAAAACAGTCAAAGAAGCTGGTTTTCTCTGCGCAGTCTCGTGTGTAAATGGTGGTAATGACAGCAATACGGACATGTATGAACTAAGAAGAAGGGGTGTTTCACATGAGAATAACCTCACCTCTTTCAAGGTCAAAATATCAGGAACCATGGATCCCCTGCTTAACATTCTAAGAAAAATCATGAGGCTGTACGTATATATATAACCATATAAACTCAAAAATTATCAAAGAACTGAGGTAGTTGATATGGAACTAGCTATGTTAGATGCATCAAAACACACAGAGTCTGGAAAATTCATAAGATTCAATGAGTACGTGTTCCCGGGGAGAAGTGATGTAAGAAAACGCTTCGTGTGGCATTATATCAGGAATCCCGCGCTAGGTACTAAAGAAAAACCATACATACTGCTCTATTATAACGAGGGAAAAGAGATAGTGGGTCAATCATTACTCAATGCTGTCAGATGGCATTTAAACGGAAAGGGTAGGGAGGGCTGTTTCGGTGCTGATTTCTATGTCCTTGATAAATACAGGGGGGCTGTGGGAGCGGCAATGATCATGAAGACCATAAAAGATGCAAAGGGCTACTTCGTGATTGGGATATCGGACATATCTAAAAAGCTAGTGGAGCGCCTGGGAATAAGGACCATAGGAAAACTGAAAATATTCATATGGTTGAATCCCCTTGCACCCATTGCTTTGATAAAAGAATTCATGAGAAAGCCAATGAATAGCAAATCCAGACGCGAATACTTCCCGAGAGAAATAAAGGCCAATGGCACTGAATTCAAGCTAATTAACAAGATTGAAGATTGGAAAGAGTATCACTGGAGCAAAACCGTGGAATTCTCGCGTTCACGGGAATTTTTGAATTGGAGATTCTTCGACTCTCCACGAAAATACTATTTTTACATCTCGAATGACCCCGGAAAGCCTGTATATTTCGTGGTCAGGAAATGTAGAATAAAGGGCATGAACATACTTGTTCTAGTCGATTACAGAATCCCATATATGGATGCCGATGCCTTGAATTCTATCCTAAAGGCATCCAAATCTCTGGTTATGAAAAACAATTGCATCGGGATACTAGTTGGCAGTTCCCATCGGTTTTTTGATAAGGAACTGAAGAAATCGTTCTTCTTCTATACCAGAAAGGGTAGTAGAATAATGACCGGTATAAAAGACGTGTTTGATGGAGTTTCCGAAAAAAGGAATCTTATATATGTAACCCTGGCCGATTCTGACGTGGATCTTAATCTTGACAATATCCTGAGGTAGACAGTGATATGTTTATTTAATCACTATTTCGAGTATAGGTTGTCACCCATCTTACCATTCTATCCAGTGCGAACATCCCATCCCATGGGGATTCGAACAGGTTCATATTTCCTAGATTAGGACACCTGTCTACTCCACGTAGAGTTACCTTATCCACAAAATCTGATCTTCTCTTATCAGAGACAGCGATCCCTATGGTTTGTTTGCGGTGGTCACTGAACCTCACAACATTATATATGTCATCAATGGGCCTGACAAATATAACCCTTGAAAAGCATGGGTCTGCAAGACCCTCTTCATCTGAATAGATCACGGTCCATTCGTTCTTTGGTGATGAGAATACCTTACCCAGAATCTCGTACTTTGTCTTCACCTTAAGAATATCCATGACCTTTCCGGGTTCGGTTTCTCCTTTTGGGATAAGTGTCCTATTAACAAGAGAGAGGTGGTTGGCAAGTTCCTCTGCGAACTTCTCGGGATCGATTCTTCCACCCTTCTCTATGAAAAGGGTGTGGGGTGAAGAGCAGGCATATTGATCGAATACAGAAACATCTACAGCGAACCTTTGGGCGAGATTCTTGTGATCTTGCAGGCTTTCCTTATCTATAACAGCATACGAATACTTTGGTCCATAGATTATGTCTTCTGCATAGAATCTCTTCTTCAGACCTATTATGGAATCTATCGCCTCCTTTCCTCCGAAAGCGATTCTTACGTCAGCAGCCATGGAAAGCTTTTCCATAGTATCTGTATCCTTTCTGTCAACCAGGATTACAGCCACAGATCCTAAAATTTCTTTACCCTTTACCTTTTTGGTATTGACCTTTCTGAAACTCTCAAGCAGAATTAGAAAATCATCATACTCTTTTGAAGAGGCCTTTATTAGGCTGGAATTCTTTGTCAATAGTGCCTGAAAGAAAGAAAACATGCCAAGTATTGGAACGTTTCCGGCAATCCATTGGACAGTCAACCCCCTTGGCTGTGCATGATACAGAATGGGTTTTTCATTAAACCTGACGAATCCGTCCAAGGCATGTCTTTTTCTTATGGCAGTATCAACAATTATTTCGAGGTTTTCCTTATCCATAAATCCTATAAGACCATTTAGATACAGGCCAAATCTTTTCTTGAAATTTTTATCTCCCTTCCATGATTCTGCAACTTCATGAATGAAATCTATTATTTCATCTATCTTCAGATTATGGAGATAACCCGTACCTTTCCTTAAATCATTAACTATCCCGTCCAGATCATCCGACCATTCATCAATTATTTTTCCCTTCCAGAAGACTTTCTTAAATTTCATTCCGGCCCCTTTAGGGTGTCTCCGCATCCCCTTACTTCTGCTTCTTTTGCTCTGCTCTCAAAAAGGAAAGCTTTTCCCTTCCTTCCACACCTGCATCCATCATCCATTACTATTTTCCCTATATCATCACTTATTATGGAAACTCCGGGATAGCTGTGGGGTATCGGGCTCAAGAGTTGGATAAACCCGGATTTCCCATTCTCTACTGGCTCCAGCGTATGCGTATCTCTTATAATTACATCAGAGAAAACAGGAACGTGTTTGTATCCGTATTTACAATCCGGGTACAGCACCCCAAGATGCTCTACCATTCCGTAGATATCGATAACGTTCTCTGGTTTTGTTATTAGGAATTCCGAAACCCTTCTGTTGAATTCTTTCTTTTCAACTTTTATGTTTTCGAGCTTTTTCCATCCACCTGAATGCAGAACAATGGATTCAATCCCCTCAAAGAGTTTGCTTACCGACTTGTCTGTGTTATGGACGAACTGGTAGATAATGAAGGTAAACCCATAAAAGCAAACCCTGCCCTCGATTTTGTTGAGTGCATCTTCAAGCGATCTTCTGTTGAGGTTTAGATTGGAATCAAGTATGTAGAACGCTTTTTTGCTGAATGGCAAAAGGCTTCTCATAACAGTCGCTCTAGAGGAAAGATCACCTCCCTGAGACCTTATTGTTTCAGGGCTGTCCAGAAAAATAAAATCAAACCTCTCATTACCTATAAAACTTCCCATTATCGAATTCATGGTCCTGACCTGCCTATTCATCGATATCCTGTCCAGATAAACAGAGCTTGGTTTTCCAGACGTTGTTGAACTTGAGTGGATATTTCTGAGTATATCCTTCTCAGGAACAGAAGTTAGTTTTAATTCCTTGAAGATCGAAACTGGTAGAAAGGGGATGTCTGTTAGGGGGAAAATTCCGTTAGGATTAAATTTCTTATTATCGCAGAACTTTCTATACGGCTCGCAGTTCTCGTAGTGAAAGATGAGGGAATCTTTCATCGCCTTAAGAAAGACGCTCTCCTTTTCCCTTCCACTCAAAGAGAATGGTTCCTTCCCGAGCAATTCCTCAATCATATGACCTCCATTTTGGATAGTATACCCTTTACATCATCATCTGTGACAGGGTAGGGATTGGTTGTTGTGCATACATCGCTCCTTATCCTTTCGCATGCCTCTTTTACATCTATCTCCCCGAAATCAAGTTTTTTGTGATACTCGTAAAGATCGATATCCCTTAGGAATTTTGTTAGATCCGAGAGCAAGTCTCTGTTCAGATACTGGGAAGCCTGCAGTTTTTGAAATCTATCTGTCTTTTCCATTCCATGCTTGATAACAGGGAGGGTAAATGTTCCTATAGCCAAACCATGGGGAAGTCTCATCTTTCCCCCAAAGTAATGTGCAAAGGAATGTACAAGACCAACCGATGAGCTGCCCTGCACAAGACCAGAGAGGAAGCCAGCGAGTTGGAGATTCTCCCTAGCTTTTACATCATCTGGATTTTCACATGCAAGCCTTAGGTTGGGAATTATTCTGTCTATCGCAAGCAACGCCATACCCTCGCTCAGGGGATTACTTGTCCTTGAAACAAGACCCTCAATAGAGCCTATCAAAGCATCAACCATTGTGTACGCTGTCTTGAATTTCGAGAGTGTCAGCGTAAAGCTCGGGTCTAGAAGAACAACGTTGGGGACGAGCTTTTCTGAAACTATTGGTTTTTTCTCATCGCCTTCAGATATCACAGCGCTTCTGCTAACCTCTGCTCCTGTCCCACTGGTTGTTGGAACAACTATCACCTCGGTGTTTTTCTCGAGTCTTGCTGTCTTGGCAAGGTCCATCACAGAGCCTCCCCCTATCCCTATCACGTGGGTGTATCCCTTTTTCTGGATTTCCTTATGCAGACTTTCCATGTCAGACTTCTTTGGTTCACCATGAGAGAACCTAAAATCGCAATTAGGCAGAGATCTTTCCAATCTCTCCTGATGCTTCTCCCATACAGATTTTGAAACCAGTGCAAGGATTTTTTTGTTCTGCAAGGTCTTGAAATAGAAAAGGGAATTCTTTCCTATGTAGACCACTCCTGGAAAATGCATTTGTGGTAAAAAACCCAAAATTTTATCCTCACTCATACCATACACCTCTCTCACTATCTACATTTAACGCATGAATTTATATCCACAGACTCTAAAAGCTTTCTTTTTTGAATCTTCCCGAAGCTATTCTTTGGAATTTCATCAACAATCCTTACTTCCTTGGGAACCTTGTAAGAAGGCATGCTCTTTTTATAATGCTCGATTACAGATTCCGGGGTTATGTTCTTGGAATCAGGAACAACAAAAAGCATTACAGCTTCTCCCAGAACATCATCTGGAACCATCAGGGCCGCAGCCTCTCTGATTCCCTTCATTCCAAGCGTAACATCTTCAATCTCGGCCAGGGAGAACCTGTATCCAGCAACCTTCACAAAATCCTTCTTTCTCCCTACTATATACATGAAACCATCTCTATCCACCCTCGCCAAGTCACCTGTGTAAAGCCACCCGTCCCTGAAGGTTTCCTTTGTTCTCTCAGGATTTTTCCAATAACCCGGTGAGACGTTCTCGCCCCTTGCGATTATCTCTCCAATCTTGTCCGGTTCGACAGACTGACCCGATTCATTAACAACCTTCAGTTCAACGTCTGGTATCCCCTTTCCAATGGAGCCCAGTTTTGATTCATAATATTTGAAAGGTAGATAAGATAGTCTTGGGGAGGCTTCGGTTTGCCCATAAAACAGGATTATCTCTGTATTGGGAAGGTTTTTCTTAAGTTTTAATAGATCTTTTTCTGAAAGCTTCCCTGCACAACAGTAAGCATATCTTAGGCTCTTGGTGTTCATCTCAGCGATGTGTGTCATGCGCATAAGGATTTGATATGTGGCAGGGACCCCAGCAAATTCCGTGCATTTCTTTTCCACAATCTCCTCCGCAACCTTCTGGGGGAACATGAACTTATTGTTTATCACGAGCTTTCCCCCTGTTGCAAACGTCATGTGCATGATGGACATTCCATAGCAGTGATAGAGTGGAAGAATAAGCATGACTCTATCCTTCTCATTCAAATTCAGATAGTTAATGATGGAATTCGTATTTACGATAATGTTCTTGTGAGTTAGTTTCACAGCTACAGGATCACTTGTTGTCCCGGATGTATACATGAGTATTGCAAGCCCATCCATATCTACTCCAGAGGGTTTGTATTCTATACTCTTCGCCTTCTCCCAGAACTCATCGATAATCTTCGAAATCGAGGAACTTTCAATGGAAAACTCATCCTGGAGTTTTTCTGACGTCAGCAAAATCTTTATTTCTGCGTCCTTTATCATGTATTCCAGCTCATCCCTTCCAGAATCTGTGTTTAGAGGAACGACCGGCATACCTGAATAAAGACACGCAAACCAGGCAGATGTGAATTCAATGCTGTTCTCGCACAATATTCCAACATGACTCTTTTCCGGGTATTTGGAAAGGAAAAGTTTTATCGTTTTTATGCGGTTAAACAGATCTTCATATGTGTATTTTTTATCTCCATGGAAGATACAGATCTCCTTTGGGTTAATTTTTCCAAATACATTGTCTACAATTCCAACATCAAAATTAAGCTTTTCTGCTTCCATGCTTATCAACTACCTCCAATATTTTTTTAACAGAATCTAGGTTTGAGATCTCATCCACGCTCAGGCTAATTTTGAACTCCTCTTCCAGAGCAGAGACAAGCGACATATGGGAAAGTGAATCCCAGTTCTTGAAGTCGTCTTGGGTCTTGTCGAATCCAAACCCTTTCTCATCTATCGCAAAAACACTGATAACTATCTTCCTGATCCGATTCTTGAGTTCCTCATCCATATAATCGCCTCGGTAGTTTATAATTTTAGATATAAACATATATTTAAGCATATTAACAAGAATGATATCAGGAGTGGTATTATGGCGAGTATTTCGGTGGGCGTGGACTGTGAAGAAATGGGAAGATTCAAGAAGAAAATAAAGGATGGGGCCTTTCTGAAAAGAATATACACTTCCAAAGAAATAAAATACTGCCTTTCAAAACCAAATCCTGAACAGCATTTAGCGGCGAGGTTTGCAGGGAAGGAAGCTGTTATGAAGGCTTTGAATGGATTGGAGGAGAAGGTGTTCTTTCACGAGATAGAGATCCTCAACGATAGAAACGGTGTCCCAAGAGTCTTGCTCAAGAAAAAATCAAAAGCAGAGCTGAAGATAAGCCTTTCTCACACATCAAAAATTGCGATAGCCTTTGTCATTGCTGAGGAGATGTAAAGGGATTCTTAAGGGAATTCAAAAGGGCAATGAAGAAGTAATCCTTGTTATTATAGACATTGTTTATCATTACTCAGAGTGAAGGACATAAATCTTAATATATTTAAATCATCTCTCTATTATCATATAGATTAGGACTTCAGGGCTCAAAGACTGATATTATGAAAAGGGTTAAAAGGAACATAAACCTAAAAGTCTGGATACGCAACAACTGGCATCTGATAGCACTTCTAGTCATATTTATATCAGCCTTCTGGCTAAGATCACTGCCAGCAAGGTACGGTGAACTCCAGGCACTTGATCCTTTCCACCTCTACAGAATGAGCGAGGGTCTGGTAAACAACAATTTCCAGTTACCTGAAAATGACCTCCTGAGATACTATCCTCTTGGTGTCAACTCCCTGTATTACGATTACATGGTTCCGATGTACCTGCCCGCTATCACATATACTTTGCTCAGCACAATAGGACTGAACATGCACTACCTGCATTTCGCCATACTGTGGCCGGCTGCGTTGGGAGCCCTGGCTGTGTTTGTGATGTATTTCATAGGGAAGGAGCTCTTTAACAGGAAGGCCGGGCTTTTCGCAGCATTCTTCCTTGCAACAACCCCTGCATTCATAACCAGAACGTCGGCAGGATTCTTTGAAAAAGAGGGTATAGCCGGATTTTTCACACTGTCATCAATATACCTCTTCATAAAGGCCTACAAAAGCAGTTCCTGGAAATACGGGATACTGTCTGGTATATCCCTGGCTGTCGTAAGCGGTGCGTGGGGTGGTGTCAGGTACTTCTACCTGCTCTACTCAGGTTTCCTTGGACTACTCTTCCTGTTTTCAGCTGTTGTACTGATACTCGATCACCTGTTCGACGGGTTCGGATCAATGTCAGATAAGCTTGAGGGTTTCTTTGGCATGGCTATGCTCAAGGCATATATGCCTACCATACTCCTTGGTACCCTTCTGTTCCAGTTACTCCCTGTCCATCAGTCATTAACAGGGGCAGAGACCATGATCTCGTATGCTGTGCTGGCTGTACTTCTGATAAGGAACGGTATTGTCAAGTTCGATATGATAAGCAAGGACAGGATCAAGGCCATCATACCATCACTGCTGGTTCTGGGTCTGGTCGTCGTTCTGGTCGGGTCAATGTTCTCTGATGTGCTCTACTCCAACCTTATGCATGTTTCCAGGCTTGTTGGGGTGACCAGGATGGATGTTGTTGGAACCACTGTCGCAGAGAATGCTCCGGGTAACTGGGGTAATGTGATAGGAATGGCTGGTGTTGGCTGGTCAGGAGGCGCTATACCGCAGCTGAATTCAATAGCGCCATACGCAGCCCTCTGGATATTCATGATACTTGGTTCATTCCTGCTTTTGTATAGATTCTTCAGGACACGTGAATGGATGGTTTTCTTTTCCATAGTCTGGCTTTTATCCGCTGTGTGGGGTGTTTTTTACGCTGTCAGGCTCGTGTTCCTTCTGGGACCACCAGCAGCCCTGATAGGCGGGTTCTTCATGTCGTGGTTCGTGGAGAGGTTCCACAAGTTCCATACGAACAGACAGGCCAAGAAGAACAGTCCGAGCAGGTTCGGACTTATCCATGTACTGATCGTGGCTGTAACAGCGCTCATTATCGTGGTGAATGCTGCAAGCGCGTACCAATACTCTAACAGCCTGGGACCATCCATATGCATAATGAACACAGGGAAACCGTGCGCTACCATAGCTGAAGACGGGAGTGTTGTACTGGATGACCAGCAGCCCTGGTACCAGGCAATGAACTTCCTTTCAGAAACAGGTCAGGACAACTCTGTCCTGTCGTGGTGGGACTTCGGTTACTGGTTCCAGACAAGGGGTAACAAGCCGTCTGTTGCGGATGGTGGAAACATAGGAGGGCCATACGCTGACAGGGACCACAACATAGCCTACTGGTTCACCTCCAATACTGACCAGTGGTATGAATGGGAAGAATGGATGCAGGAACTCTCTGCTGACTACATACTGATGGACTACACCCTGCCAGGCAAGTATGGTGCAATATCAAAGATATCTTCAAAGGGTGAACAGATAGTTGGTTTCATTGAATTCAAGAACACCGGAATGTATCCAAAAGAGGGGAAGGACACATACATATTCGCTAATGGGCCATACGAGATATGGATACCGTTCGATACAGAGGGTAAGCTTGCTGGAACACCACAATTCCTTGTAAAGGAAGGTAATCAGTACCAGCAGAGACTCTACATAAACGACATGTGCAGCAAGGATTACGGCATCATAACAGCA
>DAOUYM010000052.1 GCA_030666115.1 Candidatus Aenigmatarchaeota archaeon | reverse complement strand
CCAATTATTAACCAATGAAGCTGCTAATCGTCATAGGGATGGTCATAATATTCGTTTCTGCCTTCTTCATACTCCTCACCATAGACTCCATCATAAAAGGCGATCTCAGGTGCGTGCCAGGCGAAGAAGGGAAGATGATATGCAGCATAGAGGACGTGGGTTTCGGCTTCATACTGAAGACCATCATGGTGGGATTCTTCATCCTGATAGATATAGTTGCCGTCTACCTCATAGCAACCAACGTAATGCCCGGAACCTACTTCGTGAAGAGAGGCGGGAAGGACTTTTAATCAGATTTAACCGGAAATGGATAAAACGCCAGAAATAGCCACATGTAGGGGTTTTGTTTCTGTACTAATTTATATATAAGCTAATAAAGATAGTGTATTGTAACCGGAATTGTAACCGTAACTTAACCACAATTGTAACCGTAAATGCAACCGGAAACGTAACAGGGGAACTGATTGGTATGACATCTGTTAAAGAAGTGGATGCACAGGAGCTGATAGAAAAGACAGCTGCTGAGCTAAGGAAGATGGAGGAGATCAAGCCTCCTGAATGGTCCCAGTTCGTTAAGACAGGAGTCCATAATGAAAGGCCACCCACGCAGGAGAACTGGTGGTGGCTAAGAGCAGCCGCTGTCCTGAGGAAAGTGTATATAGAGAGGATAGGAGTATCAAGATTAAGGACAGCCTACGGCGGAAGAAAGAGCAGGGGACACAAACCCGAGCACAAGTACAGGGCATCGGGTGCTGTGATAAGGAAAGTTCTGCAGCAGCTAGAGGCAGCAGGACTGGTTAAGAAGGAAGAGACCAAGGGAAAGAAGGGCAGGGTTATAACCCCGAAAGGGCAGTCCTTCCTCAACAAGATAGCAAAGGGGATAAGAAAACCCGGATCAGTGTCAGTGTAATCTGTGGGTGATATGCATGATCAACGGAATCGATGGGACCGGAGCTGGTGCAGTGGATGTTAACCAGCTGGCACAGATGAAACAGATAGAGGATATGAAAAAGAGCATACTCACACGGATACTCACCAAGGAGGCCTATGAGAGACTGGCAAGGGTGAGGTCTGTCAACCCAACACTTGCAAACCAGGCTGACCTGTACCTGCTCCAGATATATCAGGCAGGCAAGATCACAGGATCCATAAATGACGATCAGATGAAAGAGGTACTGAATGCCCTTTCAGAAAAGAAGGAATTCAACATAACCAGAAAATAAGGTGAAATAATGGGAAGAGACAAGCCGTCAGGAAAGAAGGCAAGGCTCATTTCAAAAGGGAAGAGAAGGTCTGCACCCAGGTGGGCAGACATCAAGAAGTTCGGCCTGAAAAGGGCAAGGACCAGAAGGATAAGGGTAAGGATCAAGAACTGGAGAAGGGACAAGCTGAAGATATAGAGTGATTTAAGAGTGATTTTTATGGCAGACAAGACTGTTTCTGGAACCGGAACCGGTGATGTAAAGGCTGAAAAGGCAGCAAAACCCACAACCAAGGCACCAACCGAGGACAAGGGAATGAGGATAATGAACATTCCGCTCAGGACAGAGTGGATAAAGGTCCCCAGGACCAAGAGATCCAAGAGAGCACTGGGCACCATCAGGGAGTTCGTATCCAGGCACATGAAGTCCTACGACGTCAAGATTTCCCAGAAGGTTAACGAGAAGGTCTGGATAAGGGGAATACACAAGCCGCCTGCAAAGATCAGGGTTAAGGTGAGCACTGACAAAGATGGTGTAGTAAGGGTAATGCTTCCGGAAGAGATATTCAGGGAGGCCAAGAAGGGCAAGGAAAAGGGCAGGTTCAAACAGGTAAAGGAAACACTGGAGAAGGAGAAGGGTCTTCCGGGAATGGGCGGACCAAAGGAAGAGATTCTTAAGAGGGGCAAGAAAAAGACAAAAATCAAGTCCGGTGAAAAGAAAACCGAGAAGAAGGAAACAGAAACCGAGAAGAAGGAAACAAAGACAGAGAGGAAAACAGAAACCAAAGAGAAAACAAAGGATGAAAAGGAATAATAATCTTCTTTCTAATAATATGACATGAAACCCGAGAAGTTCAGGAAACTAGTCCTGGATAAGCTTGGTAAAAAGCTGACAGATGATCAGATATCAATGATACCTTCTGGTTTCCAGCGCATGGGGAGCATTGCAATAATAAACCTGCCAGAGGGATTGCATGCAAGATCCAGGTCAATAGGAAACCTGCTCATCAAGAATCACAAGTACGTGAAGACAGTCTGCATGAGGACAGGCGACGTGAGCGGGGAACTCAGGGAGCCGCGCATCAAGGTCATATCAGGCGAAAAGAACACGGTGACGATCCACAGGGAGAACAGGTGCTGGTACAAGATAGACGTGGCAAAGCTGATGTTCTCGAAAGGCAACCTTTCTGAGAGGGCCAGGATACCGGAGATGGTCATGCCGGGCGAGACCATTGTGGACATGTTTGCAGGGATCGGTTACTTCTCCATCCCGATAGCCAGGTTCTCCAACCCCTCCAGGATATTCGCCATAGACAGGAATCCAGTTGCGATAAAGTACCTGAAGGAGAACATACGACTCAACAAGGTGAGTGACAAGGTGGTGCCGATGCTGGGCGACAGCAGGGAAGTGAAGTTCGGGGACATTGGTGACAGGATAGTGATGGGATACCTCCCCAGGACCCATGAATTCCTTTCAGCTGCTTTCGAGGCCATGAAGCCAGATGGTGGCATCATCCACTACCACGACACCTTCTCGAAGGAGGAGCTCTGGGAGAGGCCGATCGACATCCTGGAGACACGCGCTTTCAAGAACGGCTATAACCTTGAGAGAATCACCCACAAGGGAATAGTGAAGGAATACGCACCTAACGTGTTCCATGTCGTGATAGACGCAGAGTTCAGCGGCAGGGGCGGTAAAGGCAGGGTTTGATATTAAAATCACCAAAATCAATAGTGGTCAGTAGTGATTGCATGAAGAGGTTTCTTAAGTTCGCGGCTGTTGGGGTTAGCGGCATAGTTGTAAACCAGGCACTGCTCTGGTTCTTCACTGAGATTACCGGTCTTTATTATCTGTTCTCAGCAGCCATCGGAATCGAGACATCCATCATCACCAACTTCATACTCAATGATAAATGGACATTCAGGGATCGTTCCCATGGAAAGGGTGGAATGTTCCATCGCGGGCTCAAGTTCAATGCGGTTTCTGTTGCTGGCCTGGTGATAAACATCTCTGTCCTGTTCGCCTGCACTGAATATTTCGGGATATACTACCTGACTTCCAATCTGATAGGAATATGTGCAGCGTTCCTGTGGAACTACTTCGTCAATCTCGGCTGGACCTGGAAGGCTGAGAAGCCAGGAGAGAGGAAAGCCAGAACAGGAAGCGGTCCATGGAAATCAAAGAACAAGACAGTCTCGATCGTCATCCCCACCTACAACGAGAAGGAGAACATCCAGAAGCTGATCCCAATGATCTTCCAGACCCTCAATAAGGCCGGGATCAGGGCAGAAGTCATCGTGGTTGATGACAATTCACCCGACAAAACCTGGAAGGCCGCAGAGGATCTGGCCAGGGAAAAGAAGCTTCCTGTCAGGGTCGTGAGAAGGAAGGGCAAGCTGGGGCTGAGTTCCGCTGTCATAGAAGGTTTTAAGGTGGCGAAGGGAGACGTCCTCGGTGTGATGGATGCTGATCATTCCCATCCTGTCGAAGTGCTGCCGGAGATGGTTAAGGGACTGGAGAGATTCGAGATGACGGTGGGAAGCAGGTACGTGAAGGGCGGGGATATAGAGAAATGGCCTGTTAAAAGGAAGATCATTTCAAAGACAGCGATAATGATGGCAAGGCCCCTCACCAAGCTGAAGGACACAACATCAGGATACTTCATGGTCCGTCGCGACGTTCTGGAGGGACCCAAGCTTAATCCAAGGGGATTCAAGATCTGCCTTGAGGTCGCTGTGAAGAGCGGTGCAAGGATAAAGGAGATCCCTATCATATTCAAGGACAGGCTGCATGGGGAAAGCAAGCTGGGAAGCAACGTGATGTGGGACTACATCGTCCATCTCAAGGATCTCTACAAGCACAAGGTCAGGAAGAAGATTAAAAGGTCCTGATCGCAACTTTTTAATTACCCGCTCCAAATAATAACCATGTACTCCCGCGGGATCGAGTCGATTCTTAAGAGGAAGAGGATTGGCATAGGGGACAGGATTGCTGTTACCAAGGGGAAGAAGACCTACGAGGGATTGCTGATGCCGAAGACCGATGCAGGGGACCCGGGTTCTGTCGTCATCAAGCTGGACTCCGGCTACAACATCGGACTTAAGTTTGGAAAGGGAATGAGGATAGGCAAGAGCGGCTCGCCTGAACCGGCAGCCGTCCTTGAGGAAGAGAAATACGAACTCGGAAGGATTGACAAGAAGCTGCTCAAGGTGAGGTTTGACAGGAACAAACCACCAGTCACACTGATAGCGACTGGCGGGACCATAGCCAGCAGGGTCAACTACAGGACAGGCGGCGTCACTGGCGTAAGCAGCCCAAAGGAGATCCTCCACAACATACCTGAACTCTCGACCATTGCCAACATGAAGATGTCCGTCCCTTTCACAAAAATGAGCGAGGACATGGATTACAGGGACTGGCAGGAGATAGCCAGGATAGCTGCCAGGAAGCTCAACTCGGGTGACAAGGGGATCATAATAACCCATGGAACCGATGCCCTGCACTTCACGTCAGCTGCCTTATCATTCTTTTTACAGAACCTTCACAAACCAGTCGTTCTGGTTGGCGCCCAAAGATCCAGTGACAGGGGATCCAGCGACGCAGGAATGAACATCATATGCTCAACCCATGCAAGTGTAAGCGACATCGGTGAAGTGGGGATATGCATGCATGGGAGTCTGAATGATGATTACTGCTTTTTCATGAGAGGGACAAAATGCCGGAAAATGCACGCCAGCCGGAGAGATGCGTTCCGTCCGATAAACGACCTTCCGCTCGCCAAAATCTGGCCCAACGGCAAGATAGAGAAAATAAGCAAGAACTACAAAAAAAGGAACAACAAGGAGAAGGTCAAGCTGGATCTCAAGTTCGAGCCCAAGGTGGCGATAATCAAGGCGTATCCTGGATCAGAGCCAGGGATAATAGACTACCTGGTCAAGAAGGGATATAAGGGATTCGTTGTTGAGTCAATGGCTTTGGGGCACGTCCCGACGTTTGCCAAGAAATCCTGGATTGAGACAGTCAAGAAGTACACCAACAAGGGAATCCCATTTGTGTCAACATCACAATGCCTTTACGGCAGGGTGAATCCCAACGTCTACACCAACCTCCGGGTCTTCTACCACACAGCCGGCGCTATTCCAGGTGAGGACATGTTAGCCGAAACAGCTTACGTGAAACTGGGATGGATACTTGGCCACACCACCAAGCCAGAGAAGGTCAGGGAGATGATGCTCACCAACTACGCGGGTGAGATAACCAAGAGAAGCCTGCCTCAG
>DAOUYM010000044.1 GCA_030666115.1 Candidatus Aenigmatarchaeota archaeon | reverse complement strand
GAGAAGAACACTCTGAGTTCATAACTTTACCCAAAGAATTTAATTTACTTGCAAAATCAGACACTTGTGATAATGAAGCTATGAAACATAAACATAAAAAAATATATAGCACACAATTTCATCCAGAAGTGTCTAATGATAATGGGGAAAAACTTCTGAAGAATTTTCTATGCATGTGTTTTAATAAATAAGATTTAAACGCCCCAGAATTTGATCTTGCTGTCTTCTATTGTTTCCAGCCTTCTGTACTCGGCATTGGTTCGATCCTGGATTTTCTTGATTTCTGGTTCCTTGAGATGCTTGAACCTGCCCTGGATATTGAGGTATTCCTCAACAGGCTTCCTGTCAGGCACCCTCTTTGTTATCTTCAGTACTCCGTCCTCTATCTCGTAGAGAACCCACATCCCGGTCTCCACTGCAAGCCTGGAGATATCAACTGTCTTGCTGACGTCTGACTTCCATCCGGTCGGGCATGGGCAATGGATGTGGACGAAGGAGGGCTGCTTCTCAAAGGCCTTCTTCATCTTGGCTATCAGGTCAGGCGGGTAAGCGATCGAAGCAGATGCGACATAAGGGATCCTGTGGGCAGCCGCAATCTCAGCAAAAGGTTTCTTCCACTCGGTCTTGCCGATGGACTGCTTTCCTGCAGGTGATGTTGTTGTGGATGATCCGAACGGGGTAGCGCCGGATCTCTGGACACCCGTGTTGGCGTAACATTCGTTGTCAACACAAACCTGGGTTACGTTGTGTCCCCTCTCAAACATTCCTGAAATCGACTGGAGCCCGATATCAAAAGTCCCTCCATCGCCTGCTATTGCCATAATCTTCCAGGGTTTTCCAAGCTTCTTGACAGCGGCATCAACACCGCTTGCAACAGAAGCCGCTGTCTCGAACGCACAGTGTATCCAGGGAACATTCCAGGCAGTGGTAGGATAAGCGGAAGTGGTGACCTCGAGACAGGAAGTTGCGCAGGAGACGATAACGCCGTCCTTTGGTGTTGCTCTGGAAATAAGGTTAACAGCTATCGCTACTCCGCATCCAGCACACATGGTATGACCAGGGGCAATCATTCCGTTCATGAAATCACTTAAAGAAGACTTTTTCCAATCACATATTTATAAACTTACTGAACCGAAATCCTGATCGTCGAATTATTCGACAGACGGCTTGGTTTAGATTTCGATCTAGATAGGGATAGCAATATATTTGAAAGATAAAAGAATAAAAGAAAGGTGTCCTGTCAGGAACTTATCTCTTTTTCTTTTTTGCTTTCTTCTTTACTGACTTGGACACCGGTCTTGACATCGGCTCTGGCATTGGCTTTGATTTCGATTCTTCCGTTTTAAACTCTTTCTCTGCCTTCAGTTCATCAACTTCTAGCCAGATCACGAACAAACCGATCAGTATCAGGAATATTGGTATTATTCCTGTAAGGACTATCACGAAGTTATCCAGCCAGTTGATCTGTATACCAGTCAAACCGTTGTCGTATGCAGAATCCACGAATAGTCCCAGTCCAATCAGCAGTACTATTATTCCGATTATAACTTTTCCAGCAGCATGCATAAAACGCACCTCTTATAATTTAATTACGCGTGAAATTTATATATGTTTTATATGTGTTTAATATGTGTTTAATATATATTTGATGAATAATGTAAGTAATGTAAAGAAATAAAGAAAAGAAATAAAGAAAGTAAAGAAACATAATATAGTAAAGGAACAGTAACAAGTGATCAAATGATGTACAAGAAAGTTGCAGAGATCTGGAAGAATCCAAAGAAAGGACTTGGTGGACTCTGGAAAGAGAGGCTCATCAGGTGGAGGAAGGAAAGAGTAGTCACCAGGATCGAGAACCCGACCAGAATAGACAGGGCCAGGAATCTTGGTTACAAGGCAAAGCAGGGTTTCGTTGTCGCCAGGGTCAGGGTGAAAAGAGGTACCAGGAAAACACCCAAGCCTGCTGGTGGAAGAAGACCCAAAAGGTCAGGAAGGTTCCACCCACTTGGTAAGTCATGGAAAGTGGTAGCAGAGGAGAAGGCTTCGAAGAAGTTCAGGAATCTCGAGATTCTGAATTCCTACTGGGTAGCAGAGGACGGCAAATCAAAATGGTTTGAGGTTATAATGCTTGACCCGTCCCATCCGGTGATAAAGAAGGATAAGGACAAGAGATGGGTGACAAAACCTGCACACAGTGGCAGGGCTTTCCGTGGACTCACGTCGTCTGGTAAGAAGTCCCGTGGTCTGAGAAAGTAAGACCGGGCTTGATTGAAAGTGATTTTTACTAAGCGGGATACTGCTTTTAACATTTATAAACTTATCAGCCCAATATTATACCATGACTGCGGTTTTATTTCAAGCGGGTGGGATACTTGGTCAGATGCTGCAGAACATGCAGTATATGGGATTCTTCCTTTACCTATTTCCATTCTTGCTTGCACTAGCCATAGTCTATGGAGTTCTTTCGTGGTCGCTTGGAGAGAGGCTACCGAAGTCGGCAAGGGGGCTTGTATCGATAATAATAGGCTTCTTTGTGATGCTATACTCGAGCTGGAATATCTGGATAGTGTCTTTCTTTGCTGAGTACTTCGGTGCAGGAATCGTTATAGCATGTGGTATACTGATGGTGGCCATACTCCTTGGACTAGCAGGATACAAGATCGAGACCCTTTTCGAGGGCGAGAATTCAAAATGGATTTTCATCCTTGGAATAATAATCATAGCGATCGTTGTGTTCTTCGGTGCGGGCGCAGGATGGTTAATACCGATACCCAACTGGTCAACTTCATCCGAGTTGTGGACAGTTGCTCTGTTCATAATAATACTTGCCCTCGCAATGTGGTGGCTTGGATCAGAAGGCAAGAGCAAGTCTGAACCAACTCAGGGAGCAGGAGAAAAGAAGTGATAATTTACTTCTCTTTTTTATCTTTTTCAGAATTAGCTATCTCTAGCTCTGTTATTTTTTTATATATTTTATTGTTTACTGGGAGATGTTTTCATTGTCCTGATTGTCTCTGTCAGGGATCTCAGAGACTGCATCATTGGAGAAAGAGAATCCTTCATTGCCTTCTCTATAGATTCCATCCTGGCGGAAACCTCGCCTATGGCCTGCTTGTAGGTGTCTATCTTGTCTTCAATGTGTTCCATGTCCGTCTTCTTGTCGCCCTCAAGCTTCTTTATGGACTGCTCAAGTGAACCGGTCTTGAAACCAACATCCTGTATCTGAGCCTTGATGTTCATTATCTCTTCCCTTAATCCTGCCCACTTTTCCTCTATTATTGCCTCTGCCAGTTCCTCGAGTGCCCTTCTCTTTTCTTCCTTGGCCTCCCTCTTATCCATGGGTTCCCTTAGCCTTGGTATCATGTCCTCTCCTGGGAGTGGTGGTTCTGTTGGCCTTTCACGGAGCGGCATGTCTATGCTTAGAGGATTCCTCTCAGGTAGGGCTGATTCCATTGATCTTGACGGGGCTGGCGGAAGCTGTTCTTCGCCTGGAAGCGGTGGCAACGTGGGGATCTCTTCCCTTAACATATCCCTGGAGGAGGGTGTGAAATCATTCATTGGAGGTTCTGGCGGGCGTCCCTCTGGAACAGACTGGGCAGGCGCTGGCGGGACTGGCGGACCAGGTGGACCGGCTGGTCCTGTTGATCCTACACTGGTTTTGAGCGCCTCTTTCATGGCCTGATCTACCTGCATGGGCGTGTATCCCTCACCCTTCAGGGATTGTATTATCTCTGGTTCTGACATTCCCTGAGAAGAAAGCGTTATCACCCTTCCTGTGGGTACTCTTGCGGGCGAAGGTCTCGCAGACCTTCTCTTTGTCTTTTCACCACCGAACGGCCACATAATTACCAACTATAACTATTTAATCCATTCCTGCTATTTATTCTTTTTTTCATCCACCATTCTCTGAACTTCCTCCACTGTAACGAACTGGGATTTCAGTGGATTGTATATTTCTATCAGCTGCTCCAACTCAGCTATCTTGGAAGTAGTTGCCAGCTTCTTCATCTGCTTCACAACTTCCTTAACCATGGTATCGTTCTTCCTTATGCTGTCTTCAAGTTTCTTTATCTTTATGTCTATGGTATCGGACAATCTCTGTATCTGCTTGTTTATGTTCAGCATCTCATGCTCTATGGTATTGGACCTTGAAGAAAGTACCTCAGCCCGCTGCTCAATAACCCTGAGCCTTTTGCTATCGCTATTGGTTCTGTCAACTAGTTCATTTATTATGGTATGAAGTGTAGAAGGTTCCTTTGCCATGACCCCACTATTATCTAATTCATGATGCTTAGTTAAATAGTTTTTAATTAGTGAATCCAATATCTTAACATGGCAGAAAAAATGCACGTCTGCGATTACAGTTATGATGAAGATAAGGCAAAATTAAGGGTGAACTGCCTTGGCTGCATGTTTGGTTCTTCCGTAGAGGATTTTGAAGAGTGCATGGCCAACACTATTGACAAGATACTCGAGATAAAGAAAGTCTCTTCAATCACACTTGCCAAGGACAGGGAATATGAGTACAGCTACGAGCAGACCAAGATGCTGGTTGAGATAGCCAGAGTCATAGAGTGGATTATAAGGGAGCGGCTGATGTCGTATGAGGCGCTGGGATCTGAGAAGTGCAAGAAGTTCCACCCCGTATGGCACCCCAAACTCCAGTACCTGGTCCTGGATCTCATGAGAAAGAATCCGATAGGGGCGTATGCTGAAATACTCAGGGAGATCCGCCATGTCAAGACGCACATGAAGAAGGTTGCGTCACGCGGGGATTACGACTGCTTCTACAACTACAGGAAGAATGTACTGGAGGCAATAAAAGCCAAGCTCGAGGACACCAAGATGATACAGCAGTCCAAAGACCATATAGCAGGTTACAAGCTTGGTAATAGGGACACGTACAGACAGATATTCATGCCTAGTGTGAGACCGAACTTCATGCTTACCCGTTACATCATCACACCACCTGAACATGGCAAGTCAGTTGATAGGTACAAGGTGGGTGATGTCAAGATCGAGATATTCAAGCTTCCTGATACAGCTGAATACATGTACTACGTTCTTCCGCCAGAATTCCAGTTATCAGAGGAGAAGTATTCTGTTCTGGACGCAGCTAGGAGATACATGGCCAGCCACAAACCAAAGACAGCGGAATTCGTTAAAACCAAGAGGGTCAGGGACGTCTTCTATTCGATAGGAAGGGATATGATAAGGGAAGTTGCTGACAAGATGAGTGTTACGCTGACGACGAAGGAACTTGATCAGCTCGCCACCATACTCACGAGATACACTGCTGGTTTGGGTGTCCTTGAGGTTCTGCTCATGGACGAGAAGATACAGGACCTCTATGTAAACTCTCCGATAGAAAGGCAGCCAATCCTGATAAACCACGAGGATTTTGAGGAATGCAAGACCAACCTGATACCAACCATGGATGATGCTGAAGCATGGGCGACAAGACTGAGGATACAGTCGGGCAGGCCGCTGGACGAGGCGAACCCGGTGCTTGACACGGACATCGCTGTGCCTGGTGGGAAGGCAAGGTTCGCTGTTATAACCAGGTCCTTATCACCACATGGCCTGGGGTTCGCTATCAGGCGACACAGAGACAAACCATGGACACTTCCGCTGTTCATAAAGACCAAGATGCTTAACTCCCTTGCAGCCGGTCTTCTCTCGTTCCTGATAGACGGTTCTGTTTCAATGCTGGTGGCTGGTGGAAGGGGTGCTGGTAAGACATCTATCCTCGGGTCACTGATGCTGGAGATACTTCCAAAGGTGAGGATTGTATCGATAGAGGATACACTGGAACTTCCTGTTGAGCAGCTGATGGAACTGAACTACAACATACAGCGGCTGAAATCCAGGTCAGTCATAACAAGGGTGGAGACAGAGATGCCTGCTGACGAGGCTCTCAGAACCGCACTAAGGCTCGGTGACTCTGCACTGATAATCGGTGAGGTCAGGTCAGTTGAGGCCAAGGCCCTTTACGAGGCAATGAGGATCGGGGCGCTGTCGAACGTGGTTGCAGGCACCATCCACGGTGAGTCAGCTTACGGAGTTTATGACAGGGTTGTTAATGATCTCGGTGTGCCATCAACATCCTTCAAGGCAACTGACATAATTCCAATCTGCAAATCCCTGCGATCCTCGGATGGACTGCATAAGTTCAGGAGGATGACAGAGATAACAGAGGTCAGGAAGAAATGGGATAGCGATCCTCTCAAGGAGGGCGGTTTCGTCAACCTGATGGAGTACTCCGGAAAGGAGGACGTACTCAAGCCGACTGATACCCTGGTAAACGGTGAGTCAGAGGTGCTGAACAGGATCGCTTCTTACGTGAGGGAGTGGTCAGGTAACTGGGAAGCGGTTTGGGAGAACATCCAGTTAAGGGCCAAGATGAAGCAGACCCTGGTGGAGATGTCTGACAAGCTCAAGATGCCTGACCTGCTGGAGGCAG
>DAOUYM010000058.1 GCA_030666115.1 Candidatus Aenigmatarchaeota archaeon | reverse complement strand
CGGACCATGGGTTCGCTTTCAGGCGGGGAGCTGCAGAGCGTATTCATTACAGGCTGCCTCCTGGAAGAGCACGACCTTATCCTGATGGACGAGCCGTCAGCTTTCCTTGATGTCGAGCAGAGGCTAAGGGTAGCCAAACTGATAAGGGAGCATGTTGAGGGCAGGGAAATCCCCTGCTTCGTTGTTGATCACGACCTCCAGTTCATGGATGCAATAGCTGACCGGGTCATACTTTTCGAGGGAAAGCCAGGTGTCGAGGGGAGGGCGAACCCGATCTGCATGATTGGCGAGGGAATAAACCAGTTCCTCAAGAACCTGGACATTACATACAGGCGTGACCCGAGCACAGGAAGACCCCGCGCAAACAAGCCCGGCTCACAAAAGGACGTTGAGCAAAAGAGCAAGGGACAGTATTACTATATGGAGTAGCACTATAATGTGTAGGGGTATATGTAGGGGTTTATCCTACAATCTAATCAAACCGATCATCAATCATGCCAATCCTTTTTTTTGGAGATTATGCCCCTTCTGACAAGGGACACATAGATGTAGATTAGTGCAGTGATCAGGAAGACCAGCATCAGGTACAGGCTGGCATTCCCGGTGAAAGTCATGGTAATGGAAATCAGCCCGCCCAGTACAGCCATGCAAAGAGTGGTTGCCGGATGCCTGTTCTTGTGGTATATGAACACTGCGTCAAAGAACATCAGAATCCCGACCAAGAAAAAGATTACCTGCACGATAATAGTGTAGGGGTTTATAATACTACCCATAATCAAGGAACCAGATAGAAATCCCTTAATGGAATTTATCCCTCTTGATGTATGTCTTTTCGTATTCACCCCTCCCTTACCCTGAGGTTGTAGTGTTCTGCAATCTCTATCCTGAATTTCTCAAGCTGATTCCTGCACATATCTATGTAGTTCCTTCTCCTCCTGCCGTAGAAGACGTAGTTGTATATCCACCAGAGCGACTTGGTAAGTGACGTTGAGTAGCCGAAACTCGTTACTATCTCTCCCTTAAGTTCCATGGTGAAGTTACCCACATTCTTGGTCTTTCCCTTGGAACCCTGGACCTTTATATCTATCCTCAACAGTGACTTTCCATAGTTCCTCTGCACCCACCAGGTGAAGTAGAAGGTTATCGGGTCACCTGTGTTATCCCACCTGAAATCTGTCTCAGATATGCCTGCAGAACTCACACCAAAGAATGGCTGGAGAAGCTCAACTATCTTCTTTGATACACCGAACGGGTCATGACCAGAGTAGTCCAGATAGATGTGCCTCGAGGGAGTGAGACAATCATCAGTAATCGTTATCTTTCCCATATAATCACCAATCGCTTATATATTTCAATTCAGGTTTCCAGTCCAGGTCCGGGTTAGGCTCCTTTACCCTTGGTTTCCCTGAGTTCCCTGAAGAAGTCCATCAGCCTCCTCTGCATATAAACAGTAAGGTGCCTGCACTCCTCTGTGTATTCATCCCTCTTGGCTGAATAGAAGGTCTTGTGCCACATCACCCTGAGCATTTCGTAGAAAAGCGATCTCTGCCACACAGTATCCAGCGGGTACTCTGTCCTCATGTAAGGCTTTATCCTTATCATTGCGTTTCCTGATTCCTCGTTCCCCTCACCTGAAATACTGATCTTCACGTATATGTAGCTGAACGCATCCAGGGTCTTGTACAGCATCCATGATGCCTTGAACTTCTCTGTTGTCTCGCCCTTACCCCAGTTGTATCTTTCCTCCTGGATAGCAGAATCAGGAACATTGAATACACTCTTCATCAGTTCCCATATCTTGTCATAAAGTTTCTGTGGATTGGGGCCGACGTACTTCATTACTACGTCCCCTGGCTCCTCTTCGTAACAGTTATCCTGCATCAGGATCTTGCTTCTGGCAAATACCATACAGATCACCGCGATTTATACTTGAACTATTCACTTAAATGTTTTAGCGTGTTCACGCTTAAGCGCTTGCTCTTGTTTGTATATATATTTATTGGTTAAAACAATATTAATTAATATGTTCGGGATTATAGGAGCGATAGGGGGCATAATATTGATCATTGCCGGAATTATTTTCATGTTTTTCATGATAGCTCCGGGGAAGGGAGGACTGACCACGTACCAGCCCCATGAGTTCAGCGTGACATTCATAGTGATGGGGTTAGTGTTTATAATCATTGGTGCAATTCTGTTATTTATATAGTGGCGTTTGTGGCATTTAGGGTGGAAACATGGCGAAGAAAAAGAAGGAGAAAAAAGAGAAGGTCAGGAAGAAGAGAGAGGTGTATCCACTTGAACAGGTGGAGAAGGATTTCCTGGATGGCGGTGGTATTGTTCTCGATCTGCTCAGGAATGACCACTACCCGCCTGATGGTGCTCCCATACTGGGCGAGGCACTGGTAGGGGCGCCTGAGAACCAGGACATAGTCATGGACTTCACCACTGTTATGGGTGGCTGCTCCAATGCATACTATTCTTTTGTGTTCCAGCTTCCTAAGTGGAATTACAATGTCAGGAAGGTTGACGAGTGGATGGATGTGTCACCTGTCCATGCAGATGCCTACAACCTCATGGTCGGGCAGAGGCAGAAGATAGAATCAGCAATAAAGACAGGCCTTACTTCTGCTGCTGAATCCGTGACGCATTACGAGCTCCTGTCGCATGATGCAAGAAGGTACAGGGAGATACTTGACTACTTCAAGGAGGGGCAGAGGGACGAGCACGTGCTGAGGTCGCTGTTCGTTGACAGGGTTGATGCGTACACTGGTGAAGGCTATTCGATGATAACAATGGTCAAGAGATGGCCCACCATCATAACAGATTTCATACGGATGGACTCTGACCTGGACGACATAAACGAGATAAGGAAGGATCTTGATGTCACGCAGGCAGAGGCGACTGTCCTTAAGACCAAGAATGAACTGTACCAGGAGTGGAAGAAACTCTTCCTTCCTGTCCTCAAGGAGAGGTATGCCAGGATAGAGACCATGGTCAGGGCAAGGAAGAAGTCCATAGATGAGTACAAGAAGTGGCTTAAGCCTTACGTGGCCAGGCATAAGCTAATGGAGGAGTCGCCTGAGAGAAAGCCTTCTATAGCAGCGACGGATGCTTACATGGTACCTGGTTTCGGCCAGGCAGCTATGTTCTCTGGAGTGAGGTTATGGGTATGGAGGCCCTTCAATCCGGTTGAACCGGGAAGACCAGCACACGAGGCAGGCCTGACCAAGGCCGGTCCCTTTGAGATAGATCCTTACGACAGTTTCGTCAGGAAGTGGGCAAAGAGAATAGAGTACAAGTACGGGGTGGAGATTCCTGAAAAGAAGGTAAGGGCGTTGCTCAGTGGATGGACAAAAATATCAACAGAAAACCCCAGGCCATTTATGGACCCGACCAGGCCGTACTACATATTCTTTGACATGATCATAATGAGGAGCGTTATAAAGACCCCGCCACCAGCAGGTTCAGAACTTGAGAACATTATGATCAAACCGATGAAGACCATCATAATATCCCAGAACGTGATGCTCCTTCATCTGCTGGAACTGTGGGCCATTGACCAGAAGTTCGACAGGGAAGTGAATGAACTCATAGGGGCACCGGAACTCGAGGAGAAGCTGCGGAAGGAAATTGAAGAGGAATTCGATCCGACAAAAAAGAAAAAAATCAGGAGGTTTGATGCTGCTTCATCTTTCTTTGCCGGAACCAAGGCTGGTGTGATGAAGCTGAAGCCGGTCTCCAGGTACTTCGTGCGACCCGGTCCATACGAGAGCAACTTCAAGGAGAGGGTCACCAAGATTTACATGGTTACCAGTGGTGGCATATACCAGCAGATGGTTGATTTCTGGAAGAATAAAATCGGGGTCAAGTAGCCAATCCAGCAAACAGCAGTATATGATAGCAATATAGGATATAGGATATAGGATAGAGGTGAAAAGGAATGCCATACAAGGTCGGTGTCTCAACAGGTCTGTACAGGGCAGCTGGTTCAGAAGAACTTTCAGACGTCCTGAGGAAGCTGGGGGCAGGCCTTACCATGGGGACATCCGTGATAGAGCTGGCCCAGGACTACCCGCACGAGATCCTGATATCAGACGGCCTCAGTATAAGGGGCATGGCCAAGAAGCAGGGCGTCACCCTCACGCTGCACGGATCACTCACTGTTCCCCTGGGAATCCCGGAGAGAGGTGAGTGGAGAGATGCTGATGACCATCTTAAGAAGTCGATAAAATCAGCTGTTTTTGCAGGTTGTGTCTACGTCAATTTCCATGCGTCGTTAAGGGAGTGGCTGGAGCTGATGACGTATGCAGGAAGGAAGCTGACCATGATATTCTGTGACCACGAGGGCAACTTCGTCTCCAAGATCCTGCAGGAGAACGAGAAGCTGAGGGAGTGGTTCGTTGAGATGAGATGGGAGGACTACTACCACAGTGTGCTGACAAGGAACGAGACCACAGAGGCAGCAAGCCTGGGTGACAGTGAGGCTGACTCCTGGAGAAAGAACGAGATGATGAAGAGG
>DAOUYM010000027.1 GCA_030666115.1 Candidatus Aenigmatarchaeota archaeon | reverse complement strand
CTGATAGCAAGGAGAGCTTGTCCTTCATTCCGACTATGGATTCATAGTTCTGGTTGGATTGGGTATTTAGCTTGTCCAGATCCGAGTAGATTTTGTTGTTAAGGGTATCAGCCTTTTCCTGGATCTGCGCTGTTAGCTTCTCCATCTGTTCTGACATCTTCTTGTTCATTGCCTGGATGTTCTCGTCTATCCACTTGCCCAGGGAGTCCTGGGCTGATTTGAGTACCCTGTCGTCAGAGAGTGCCTGGTTTATTGCAACCTGAAGCTTGGTCTTGTCAAGGCTGGATTCCTTATCCAGTTTGTTGTAAAGATTCTCGATATCATCTATCCTCTTGGATATGGACTTGACTGTTGAAATGAACTCTGACTCTGTTATGGTCTTTTCATCCAGGGATTTGCCAAGCGCACCGATTTCGCCCAGCTTGGAATTTATGGAATCAATAACAGAAGATATGCTTTCCTTGAAGTCTTCAAGTTCTCCTTTAACATTTGTTATCTTGGAATCCTTCTCCTTGTCCATGATTGTCATATTCTGTTCCAGTGACATCAACCTGTCCTTGTCATCCGATAACCTGCCTGAAAGGGATCTGACCTCTGAAGCAATGGATTCTGATTTATTGGCCAGGGATTCCTTGGATTCCATTATCTTGTTCAGGAATATTTCCTGCTCTTTCAGCATCTTTGGCACGCCCCTGGTCAGGGAGTCAAGTACGTTGTACTTCTCCTTCAGGTATGCGATGGTATCTGTGTTCTCGTCCTGTTTCTTTGAGATAGAACCGATGTCAGACGAGAGTGAACCTGTCATGTCCTGGATCTTGCCTTCAAGGTCCTTTCCTATGAGCTCCTGTGCTGATTTCATGATCCTGTCATCAGATAATATATCATTAACAGTCTTCTCTATCCTGGACTTGTCCTTGTATATCTTGTCTTCGATCTTGTCGAAGTGGTCTTCAATCTCCCCTATACGCTTGGTCACGAGCTTAATTATGCTCGAGAATTCTGATTCATTTATCTTCTCCTTGTCCAGTCTGTTTCCCAAAGCTTCAAGACTACCTATCCTTCCTGATAACGTCTTGACATCTGGCGGGATTTCCTTGATCTCTGACACGATCCTGTCCAGCTTGGATTCCTGGATTTTTCTGTATTCTTCCAGGTTGGTTTTCATTTTCTCTATCCTTAGTATATCGGATTTCAGTTCGTTGGTCTGGTTCTTTATGTCCTCCATCCTCTCTTCCTCGAGTTCCTCCTTCAGGGTTTTCATACTGCTCTCTACCATCTTGACCATTTCAAGCCTGAAGTCAGCCACGTCATTCTTCTGCTTATCCAGATTGGCACCGAACTCGATCTCTCTAGTCTTGACGTTAGTCTCAAGCTCTGAAATCCTCTGCTTCTCCATGATCAGTCTCTCTTCAAGTATCCTGAACTCTGACTTCAGTTTCTCCATCGTATCGGCCAGGACTTTCTTCTCCTCGACCATATTTTCTATCTTTTCTTTGTGAGCCTCAGTGGTTTTGGAAAGATCAAGTGAGAAAGAGTCTAGATTCTTGATCCCCTCCCTGAGTGACTTAACCTGTTCCAGGTGATCGAGTATCTCCTTCTTTATGGATTTTATTTCTGGTATGGTGTTCTCATAAACTTCCTTCAGCTGATTGCCAACCCATTTCTTCACTCCCTCGGGCGCCTTGAGTTCATCAATCTTTTTGAGGAGTTGATCATCAATCTTATCCAGCTTCCTTATCCTTTCGCTGAGATCCACGTAGCTCTTATCCATCTCACTGAGCTTTAGCTGAATGGTATCGGTGAATATCTTTCCAACATCCTTTTCTATCTTCTTATAATTCTCCACATGGGCGCTGTCAAGCTTGTCAGAAAGGTTACCGGACATGGAATCCATTCTCTTCTTTATGTTGCTCTTCAGAAGGTCGATTCCTTCCCTGAACTTGGCATCTCTTCCTACTATCTCCTTGTAGAGCTTGTCTCTCTCGAGTTCAAGTGCCTTTATGTCTTCCTTGGTTTTCTTGAGGTTGAGTACCTCCAGGTTGACCTGATCCATGGATTTCTTGATGCCTGCTATACTCTGCCTCAGGTTCCTTATCTCATTGATCACAGGACCCATCTTGGACCTCATCTTTTTGCCCACTATATCGGGCACAATCTCATCAACGAGCTCGTCAGCAGAGAATATCAGCTTCCTCATCTTCTGGACGTTGTCTGGACCAAGCTTCTCGCTTATGCTCTGGAAGCTCTCCTCGATTGAAGGTATCTTGTCAACAATCTTCATTTTATCGTTTATGTTGGTTATGCTGTAGTCCGTTTTCTTTCTGAGGTTATCAAGATTTTTGTTGATGTCTTTGATTGAATTCTTTATCTCTAACAATTCACCCTGCAGGTCCATCTCTTCCCCAAAAGCAGCCATTCCCTTTGATATCAGTCCTGCTGGTTCAGAAAGACCCTGCTGGAAAGCCTGGGGTGGGGTGCCCTGTGGTGCCGGAACCGGCTGGGTCATGCTAATCTTGTCAGTAAATTCCTTTAGTCTTTTTTCTACATCAGAAACTTTTTTCAGATCCTCAGAAAGTTTTGAGAATCTGGAGTCAATATCATCCTTGACCATCTTACTTATGTCCTTCTTTAGGTCACGCTTATCTTTGTTCTCTTCAAACTTTTCCTTAACTTTGGTTTCGATTTTCTCCCCGAACTCTTTCAGGTCCATAAGGGGTTTGTCTTTTTTTTCTTCTTCCTCTTCTTCGGTTTTCTTTTCCTCATCGGCCTTCTCATCCATACCATCACCCCCGGGTTCCGCCTTCTTGCTTTTTTCGACCTTCACCTTTTTTTCCTCGAGTTCGGAAGTTTCAGTGTCTGGTTTTGAAATCTCTTCGATTATTTGAAGCAGGTGTTTGTTCTTTTCTTCAAGCACGGATCTCTCCATCTGAATCTTTTTCACGTCACTGGAATGATCAGGTGCTTTTCTTCTGGGTTTCCTTATTGTTTTTTTCTTTCCTGCCTTTCCCGGCATAGCACCACCGTTATTCTGTACTTTATAATTAAAAGGTGTATATAAATGGGTTTTTATACCTATTTAATAGTATATTTGTACTAACTTTTTGTGTTTTTTTTGGTTTTTTTAAGAAACGTCGTCAGCACGGCCTGGGAGGGAAATACGTCTTTTGTTAATTTTTTCGAAAAACTTATATTACTTTCGTACAATTATTAACTGAATGAAGAAAAAAACAGACATCAGACAGTACAAGAACTTCTGGATTATCTGGTTGACCTGTGCGGGAAATCCAGATAAGGGAATATCACTTTTCGAGATACAAAACAAGTGGGGAATCACAACCAATTATCTTTATCATCATGAGATGGGACTGAAGAAACCATTGTACATTCATATGATAAAAGAAGGCTACCTTAAGAAAGAGGGCCGGAAACTCAAGCCAGAATTCGACTGGATCCCGGAATACATGAAAGACCGGTACCTGATAGAAGGCACAGGAAATCAGTGGTATCCCGTGGCCCTATTGAACGTGAAGTGGTCCATGATCCAGAGGTTCATAAAGGATAACTCAAGGGTGATATTCAATCTCGATAATCTAAGGGTGCTTTATAAGGACGACAGGGAGCTCATAGGTAGATATGGTTATCATGTGTTCTCAGACATCTTTCTGATGGTCCTGTTCTCGAACATGATACTCTTCTCAAGGAAGTATAAGGCAGATGTTGTGATGAGGATAATATCCACCATAGTATCCATATTCTCTGACAGGGACCTCCTCAACTACATCCGGAAGATAAGCCTGGAGATAGGAAAGAGTATGCCGGTGATCATAAACAACGAGGATGAGCTCAACAGGCTGATGTACCCTTTCAAGTGGTAAGTGGTGATGTGTGTCACGCACCCAGACACCCACAGGATAATGGCAGGTTTTTAAATTGTTTTACCACATAAATTAAGTGTGGGGTGTTTTCTTTGACTAGGATAATAGGCGTGATATCAGGAAAGGGTGGTGTTGGCAAGACCACACTCGTTATTAACCTTGGTGCAGCGCTCGCGTCCAAGTTCAATAAGGACGTCATAATAGTTGACTGCAACGTTACCAGCTCGCACCTGGGACTCTATCTTGGAATGTACTACTACCCAATATCCCTGAATCAGGTACTTCTGGGGGAAGAGAGGATTGATAAGGCCATATACAATTACAGTATCCCTGGGCTGAGGATAATACCTGCCTCGCTCTCACTCAACGATCTCAAGGGTGTGGATGTGGCAGAGATGAAAAAACACATAAAGCAACTCTTCGGTAGCGCAGACATAATACTTCTGGATGGTGCACCAGGATTCGGAAGGGAAGTGATGGCATGCATCCAGGCAAGTGATGAGGTTCTTTTTGTCACGACTCCATACGTCCCGCCAATGATAGACACCATAAAATGTTTCAACGCGGCCAACGAAATCGGAGCCAAGCCCATCGGGATCGTATTGAACATGTGCAAGGAAGGGAGGCACGAATTGCTTTCCCATGAAATAGAGCAGATGGTAGAGCTTCCTGTAATATCCCAGATACCAAGGGATAAGAATGTGCTGAAGAGCCTGGCATCCAAGCTCCCTGTCATAGACTACAACCCAAGATCAAAGGCCAGCAGGGAGATAATGAAACTCGCAGCGCACCTCGCGGGGGAGGAGTACAAGCATGACGGCTTCTTCTCGAGGATATCCTCCATGTTCAGAAAAAGCAGGGAACCCAGAAAAGAGCTCCTGGACTTCAAACTGAAGTCCCTGACCAAGTAGGGAGTGTTTGTTTAAACATAACCAATAAGAGGTCTCACTTCATAAGTCCTTGGCGTATCTTCTTATCAAGCTCTTTCATCTTCTCTTCGCTTCTCTTTATCAGGCTGTCGTAGGCCTCCTTGGATATTATGCCCTGCTTCCTCTGGCCATCCAGTAGATCCATCATCCTCTGTGTCTTCATCTTCTCTTGCTTGAGTTGATCTATCTCAGTACCAGATCCCTTCACAGTCTCTGCCACTCTTCTTGCCTCTGACATCCTTCCCCTCAGTATCGTCTTCATATTCTTGAGCATCTTGTTTATGAAGAATCCTGCAATAACAATGCCAATTATTACTATTATCAGTATTATGATCCACCACGGTATGGGCGCGCCCTCTCCTAGCTTATCCAGCATGTCCTCGGCCTCTTTAAGCAGTTTCCATGCAGTGTAGACAGCATCAAGGGAAGCGTCGTAAAGCTGCCTGTTGAGATACTCCTCAGCTATCTCTATCTTCTTATCTGCCTCGCTGAGTTTCTCCCTGATATCCGAGACACCAACACCCTGATTCTCAAACTTATCTGCCTCATTCTCGAGTTCCTCCAGTTTCGCCTTCAGTCGCACCAACTCGAATTCTATGAGATCCTTCCTTGAAGTGAAGACGAAAAGATTGAATGTCTTCGAGTCGCTTGCTGTGGTGGAATCAGCTGTCATCCTTACACTGAACTGGCCTGAAGATTCCCCTCTCGGAACCATTATCCTGAGTGTGAACACTGACTGGGATTCTGTTTTCAGGGATTCCACTAGCACAGGTTCCACTGTTATCCAGTCAGCACCAGGACCGGATATCTCCAGCTTCACGTCCTTTAAGACCGTACCACCAATGTTCTTGACAACAACATTCACGAGCTTCTGTACACCTATCTCAACACCCACCTCGCTCTCATAGTCTGTTATGCTTATGGCTCCCGCAACCTCTCCAGCAGGACCAGCAGGAGCACCAGGAGCACTCTCTCCACCACCAGGCGGTCCGGGCGGTTGCTCGCCTGCTGCTGTAACCCTGAAACTTGCGTTGGATACAGCAGCCTCAGTGGTCGGGTCGTACTTCACCCTTACGTTAAGGAAATAGTCTCCGACGGGCTGGTTACTGAATATATTGGCTGTTCTTGAGAAGGTTTTGTTCTCTCCTGCGTTTATGTTGGCCTGGAACATGGTCATATACCAGGTCTGGCCATCAGCAACCCAGTAGGTGATGTTTACGTCGGTGTTGCTGACCTCTCCCATGTTCTCGACGTAGAGATCGAAGTTGAGAATTCCGCTCTGCTGGACCTCTGAATCAATGCTGGTTATGATGACATCGTAAGGACCACTGGATGATATCCTGAATGGCCAGATATCAAAGGTTTCCTTGTCTCCCTTGGTCACACGGAGGACAGCCAGATAGGATCCTGATAGGACACCGCTTGTAAGGACCTCATTGTAGGTGTAGAAGCCAGTGCTTGATCTGTTCAGGTTTCCCATATCCAGGCTCCTCCACTGATCCAGGTTGTAGCCTTCTGTCCTGTATATGGTCAGGTTTATGGTGTCAGGATCAACTGGTTCGTTGTACCCCTCCAGGATAATGATGGAGACCGGCATCATGTAATTGATGTAGACGAACTGCGGTACGCTTACCTTGGCTGTCAGCTCCTCATCCTCACCCACAGAAAAGGTGTAGTTGGTCTGGTTATCGATCCATAAACCCACGTCAGTATCGTAGTAAGAGGCATTGCTGACGATTGTGTAGTTGCCTGAGGACGAGTGGGATGGGACAATGAACAGGGTTTCTGTCACCTCGCCGTTGGAGTCTGTCGTATATTCATGGCCAGTGAATATGTAAAGACTGCGGTTGTCAGGATCGTAAACAGAGAGATTCACATTGACTCCTGGAAGCGATCCTTCAGCAGCGTCCCTTGCCTTGTAGTATATGTATTGGCTGTCTCCCTGGTAACAGTCCGGAGAGTACACGATTGCCATGTACTTGGTGTAGACCTGGAGTATGGAAGTATTGCTGGAGTTAACACCCATGGAATCATTCACAGACGCTGCCACGGTGTAATTCCCCCTCAGTGTGGTGTTACCCCATGTACTGGGATAGGACGAATACCAACAACTCATTGACCCTGGACCCGAACCAGTACACCCGAACCAGTACAATTGGCTCATGGTTGTATTGTAGCTGGTTCCATTGGGTATTGTCACGTTTAGTATAACCCCAGAAATCGTAGCGCCAGACAGGCTTGTTACGTTTACGTAAACCGTGGTGCTAGCCATCTGCTCTATCATGCTCGGGTTCAACCCAACATCTATCTCAGCCATGATGAATCTGCTCAGAACAACATCTATCTGCACAGAGGTCAGGTTGGCGTAACCCTGAAGGGCGTCTACAGTGTAATTGGCGTACCAGTCCTGCTGGCCCTGGACATCCGTGACATTGTAGTAGAATCTCAGGAGGGTTGAGTTCACAGCACCTATGAAGAAGCTCGTGGAGCTGACGTTGGTGTGGTTGGCTGAAGCAGGAGACACAGTGAAGTTCAGCGGCATGTTACCTGTATTCGAAATCAATGCAGTACAAAGGACAGCCTCAACAGGGGTCTGGGTATGCACATAGTACGTGGTGTTAGTGGTCCAGTTACCGTCCACAGGTACTGTTACACTAAGGTTTATTTCCTTGTATCCGGCGTTGGTGGTGGTTATGTTAAGGGTGGCGTTGTAGGTTCCGTTCTCATATCCAGAAGGGATGGTGATATTTATCGCGACTGACCTGAAGTCACCAGCACTCATGTTTATTGGGTGGGACTGATTGAATTCAACGGTGAAGTTTTCGAGACCTGTCATATTGAAGTCGACGTTCTCCACCAGGTCATTACCAGTGGACCTTAGGTTGAACTCGCCTATGATCTCTTCTGTTCCGTGCCAGATAGATTCTGCAAAACTGTCCTCAGGGATTTCTAGCGTTATGTTCGATACAACCTGCACAACCACAGAGGTTATGTTTGACCTGAGTCCAATATCTATATCCTCCCAGTTTATCGTTACGTTTACTGTGTAGTTTCCGGGTGGTGTGAGATTCGATACAGTGACATTGAACTGATCGTAGCAGAAGTTTCCTCTCGTCACATTGCCGCACCATTTGGACTGGTTGATTATAGTCCAGTTCTGGGGAATGCTGAAATTGATGGAAGTGAAGAAGGCAGTGGTGTTGCCTGTGTTGCTGGTGTTGACAATGAAACTGAAGGTTTCGTTTCTGAATGTTGTTATGCCATAGGATATATAGTAATCGGGCTGCGTCTCAACGCTCATGTTGGTTCCTGAGACTATTAGCTGGAGTATTATGGGATCATATCCGCCGTTGTTGGTGGACACATTTATGGTTATGTTGTAGGTTCCTGTTTTCTGATTAGATGGAACAGATATGTTCATCTCAACTTCCTGGATCTGGCCAGGAGTCATTGTAGATATGTTCGTTGGGGAGAAGGTTATGGTGAAGTTGTCCGGATTGGTCACATTGAAAGTGACGTTGTCAAGATCGTAGTTACCATACGATATCACTGTGAAGTTGTCTGCCACACTGTGGTTTCCTGGAGCTATTATATCAATTACAGTGTCTTCTGGGACATTGAGCTCGGGGTTTTGGTATATGGTTATGTTAACATAACTCTCGTTGTATCCCAGGCTTCCGTTAAGGTTGGTCCAGTTGACTGTTATGTTTATTATGTACTCCCCTGCAGGCGTGTTGTTAAGGATGGATATGTTGAAGTGCCTCGTCTTGCCTGTCTCGACCAGGACGGTGTTAACATCATCGTAGAATGTGGTATTGGATCTTAACTCTGGTGGCAGGGTTATGGTTATGTTGGTATCGTAAGCTGATGAATTGCCTGTATTGTTCATGAATGCCTTCAGGTTCAGGGTGTAGTTGTGGGAGTGGGTCATGTTGCTTATCTCAAGGACATCAGGTTCCATTATTATGGCCACATGTGTTTGTGGAGACTCCACGGTGAACTCCTTGGCCTTCTGCCCGGTGTTCCCGTCCTTGGTTGCGGTACAGTTGAGGTAGTAGAGGCCATACTCGCTTCCTGTATAGAAGGTGACGTTGTAGGTTCCGTCGCCAAGGTCTGTTATGTTCTGGTCAGGGATGGTTGTGGTGTCGTAGAAACAGCTTATATTGGCGCCTGGTATCATCACATCCCTTCTGTAATTGGTCAGATTCAGAGTCGCATTGATGACCCTTGGCAATCCTGTATCATTCCATATATGTGTGGTGATGTTGTAGACGTCCGTGACATTGAAAATGAAGGTGGTCTGGTTCAGGAAGTAGCCTTCATTATCGTATACGTATACAGTAAAGTTCCATTCCCCGATATTCGATACATTAGTGAAGTTGAAGTAATTGAAGAATGTTTTGTCACCGGATTGGTTATCCCCATGGGTACCGTCATCGTAAAGGACAATGGTGGTGTCGTCAGCGCCTGTTCCTGTTCCGTTGTTGAAGGTTGCGTTGGCATAGACAGTGAAGTTGAAGGGGTCGTAAGTTATGTTGGACCAGATAAGTGAGGATTCGTTTCTGTTGAATATGATCACGCTTGTATCCACTTCGCTGTACATCCTTGGGTCTATCTCTATCCACCATCCTTCGGGCGCGTGAATGCTTACGTTAAGTGGATTGAGCAGCCTGTCTCTTACAGTGGTTATGATATTGGGTGTGTTGATAGTGTCACCGAACACTATTGCAGCAACATCAACTATCGAATCCCCCGGCTGGATGGTGGT
>DAOUYM010000040.1 GCA_030666115.1 Candidatus Aenigmatarchaeota archaeon | reverse complement strand
CGCAGTCTATGCAGCAGGATCCCTGCGTCTCTCCCATGTTGCAGGTTCCGTCGCCACAGAACTGGGATGGTATGCTTACAGGACCGAAGTTGGTTTCAAGTGTCTTGGTCTTCTCTATTGAACCATCCAGGTAGGTTATGGTGAATATAAGATTGTTTGGATCGAATGTATAGGACTGGTCATTACTGTAATCAGATATCTGGAATGGGATTGAGCAGTTGTACTCGTAATCATCACTCGGGCCCGTGCAGGTTGGTGATCCGGGTGATACGTGACCGCCTGTCAGGTTGAGTGTGGCTGACGTGGAGATGACAGTAAGGCCGGTTGGCGGGTTGAATATCTTGGCTGTAAGCTCTATCGGGTCACCATCATCGTAATCATCCAGGTAAGATGTGAGGGATGTTATTCCAAGTGTTATCGCCTCCTCTGACCTGCACTTGTAGCTTCCTGTATCGCAGTAAAGGTTGATGTCACATTCGCACTCATGGTTCACTGTCACGTCAGGGAACTCTGTAACTAATGTGAGGCTCTTGTCATTTGAACCATCAGTGAAGATTATGCTGGCCGTGACCTCGTTCGGTCCCAGTTCAAAGGTTCCTTGCCCGCAATCAACAGGTGAGTTTACTGAAACAGGACAGTAGTATTCAGGCCCGCCGTAGCAGGTAGCCGGGTAAGCCTCTGATCCTATCTTGAAAGTGGATGATATGGTATCGGGCAGGGAACTGGGCGGGTTGTTAACCTTTAATGTTATGTTGAGATCGAATGTGTTGGAGCAGTCAGTCACCAGTGGAGCCGAGGTTGAGAGAACCTGCAGGGATACGTCATCGGTTGTCTTGCATTGGGCGAAATTCGGTACATCAGGATCAACATCACAGTACTCTTCGTTTCCGCAGGGACAGTCTATACAGCATGTGTTCGGCGTCTCGCCGAGGTAGGATTCACAGGTCCCGTCACCGCAGTCAAAGCTCGGGTTTATGTTAAGGGTCATTGGGTTGGCAACACCAGAACTTGTATTAGGGAATATGAAGTAGTAGTCCTTGTTTATGGTTGTTATCTCGCTGGTTGACGGGGATGCGGTCAGGAAGTTTGGCGGGGTAGTCTCGATTTCACTCTCACCTGCTCCCAGCGCATAGAGCGAGTTGGATCCCTTGAACACGGCCTTGGTTAACCACTCAAACGGGACCATCCCGAAGTTGTCGACGTACATCTTTATCGGATCAACCATGTCAGCTGAGTTTGCGTGCAGGTCTATCTCGTTTATTTCAGGGCCGTATTCAGTGAAGATGTTGTATCCGGTCCTCCTCATGTGCTTCCACATCCCAAGCCAGCTCACGCCTCCGCTCAGATCCTCCAGCTTAACCATTATCATCAGGTTGGCAACCTGTGGGTAGGCGGATTTCCCTTCCCTTGAAGAGACGTCATTCCAGAGCAGCTCAACATCAATGAAGTTGTCAAAGACTTGCGGCTCTGTCTGAACACAATTAACAGGCGAAAGGGTCTTGCACTTGTAGAGGTATATCTTCTTTACCTCCTTGGCCAGGCTCGCTGAATTAAGCCTCACAGCAACCTTGACGTTCTTCCAGAGGATGTCGTTAGCCTCGTGAATGAAATCTATCTCGCTGTTGATGAGGTTATCTGTGTGGAACTCTGTCTCAAGTTTCTTGTCGCCATTGAAGTAGATGTTTATGTCAGTCGCCATTACCGTGGGCAGGTTTAACATCAGCCCGGCTACCAGGATCGCAAACACTTCTACAGCGACTATCTTAAAGTTCACCATATGAATACACACATCCCTCGAAATCCTCAACAGGATTTGTTGTTATTGGTCCGAGTCCGCATTTCTCGAACAATGAACCAAGGTTTCCTGCAACCACTCCGACATCCTCGATTCCCTCAAGTTCTGCTATCTCTGGTATATATGGAACATAAAGATGGAGGTCACCACCATCAATCTCTTCTGTTACAATGTAATTGAACAGTATTGCACCCGAGAGTACGTTATTGGTCAGCAAGCTGACTGAAACACTATATTCATCGCTTGCCAGAGTTGATATCCTGCCCACCTTGCTATTGAAGAAGAAACTGTTCATTTCAGCTTTCGTGTAACTGAAAGCATCCAGATTAACTGATTGTGGGGTATGCCTTGTATTTACCAAGCTTATGGCATCTGACCTTATCAGATACTGGCTGCTCTCTGTGAGATCCTGCACCATCACCTCGTGCAGATGTAGGTTTATTACAGGGGTCTTGGACAGCACCACAGTTAAGTCCTGGACATTGGCTGACATTCCTTCTAAATAGGTACCGTAACCGTTTTTCTGGACCTCTAGTGAACCAACACCACAAGGTGCTCCTCTCCACATTTTCCCGTCTGAATCAGTCCTTCCCAATATACATCCAAGGAAGCTTACGTCAGCGTATGGGATTGGATCACCACTTGTGTCCTTAACTGTAATATCCACCAGGCATCTGGTGTCCTCGCAAAACTGCTTCTGCTCAGTTGGTACATAACCTGAAATATCTGTTGCCCACTGGCCTGCTGTATTGTTAAATATGAAGACCTCTGTAGCGAACTGGAACGAGTTTCCTGTCAACAGGTCCTTGGCTCGGACTATTACCGGGTAATGCAGGAAGTACTTGACGTAAATGGGATCCGACTGGCACACAGCTGTCATTGGAACAGGTTCAGCGTAAACATAAATAGGATCAGGGGTGAATTGGAAATTGCTCTGGGTCAGGGTGAAGTCATCGGGTAGGTGGAAGCTTATGTCAAGGTTCTGGTACTCCTTGCCGTTTATCGGGGGTATGGAGTATTTGGGATGGCTGGATGTATGGATCACGCCTTGTGGATACTTGCCCGGCATGTAGGTACGGGCAAGGGTGGTCTTTATCACCTTGTCCATTCCGGGCTGGATGTCCCACCAGCTCTTGTAGACCATATCACCACACTCCAAAAGGAACAGGACCAAAGGGACCTGCTGGACATCTTCGTCGTATGGTGAGAAAAGCATTGAGGCGAGGGTGAAGTATTCCAGGGGCCTGTTCTGGGTCGAAAAGGCGATGAAGCCTGTTGAGAAGTCACGGATCTCTTCCGTCCTTGTCGGGATTGAGAGTGAGTAGGGCTGCGGGACAGGACTGCCGTCAAGTGTGGTGGGCATGATGACAAGGACGTCTATCTTGTCAGGAAGGAAGTTGGCTGAGATTGTTGGTTCGCCTATGATCAAATCCTTGCCATACTCCTCCATGTAGGCTGTTGCAAACCCGTCCTTGTTTTCGGTCAGGTACTGCTTAACGCCTTCCTTGAAGTTGGCGTGGATGTCAGGATACTTGATTTCACCGTTCTTCTGCCAGTAAGGAACTTCCTTGCCGTTGAAAGTGAGGGATCCCAGCTGGAATGAACTGTCATCCAGGTAACCGCCGTAAAGGTTCATGCTGATAAGGGTCTGGTGGGCACCTGCGCGTATTAGGTTGGAGACGGAATCCTGTGCAGTAGAAACGTCAGGTGATACAACAGGTGAGAGCATTCCTGATTGTGAGGCATAGAAAACAACCACAGCGATTACAACCAGAAGCCCCAGGATAACAATGAACTCGACCTGCCCCTTTCTTTCCATATAATATACTTTGTAACTATTAATTTATATAATTATATAATTGTATCTAGGTATAGTCTAGATTCTAAATCTAAACCGCGTAATGCGACTACCTAAGTCCGCGTAATGTGATTATCCTGCTGCACTAATCTTTTAATCCTTTATTGTCTAGTCTTTTACCGATATGATGAGATTGACTGTTATGTAGTACTCGCTCATTCCAGAAACCCGCTGTATGAGTTCGTTGGCAGACCACTTCTGGACCTTAGCGCTCTTCAGTGTCGTGTCACCGAACTCTATCTTCAGCGCTTCCCCTTCCCCTGTCCTTGCAATGAATCCTCTAGGAGTGACGGTTAGCAGGTAGTTGAAGCTTCCCTGGAGTTCAGCGTACTTGGACATATAGTATTCTATCCTGGTTCTGGCCAGATCCTGGCAGGTCATTTCAAGACCAGAGCACTGGTAGCCTGACGGCCGGAAAAAGGAACAGGAGATCAGATCCGACACGTACTTGCATTCCGGGTCATTGGATCCTGTGTCTGCCCTGAGTATGGATAGAAGGAGGTTGTGGGTATACATGTTCATGTACTCATTCGAAGATACGGTCTGGGCTATGGATAAAAGGAATATCACCAGGGCCATGAATATTAACACAACTATAACCATGAGTATCATTGAGGACTGCGCTTTGCTTCTCCTCCCTTCCTTTCTTTCCGATATTGCTTCCATCCTTCTCTTCAATATCATATGTATATACCTACCTCCATTGTTCCCACGCCGTTCTGCTCGGATATTTTCCTGTATATATTCACAGGAAGTATCCTGGATGTGCTCTTTCTGTCGTCCTTTGTATCAGTGCAGAACTCCCAGGAATTGCAGTCAGGATAGCTGCTCCAGCTGCACGGAATCTCAACATCACCATCGAATACTTTTATCCTGATGAACCAGTTGTATCCGAACACACTCTCCATGCGCGTGCAGAGGTTCTTTCCCATGTTCATCGCAGCCGTGAGCTTGGCGTCGTCAAAAACCGAGTTCTCCTTCACGAAGTACGGGGAACTGGATACATACCTGGCTGTAAAGAACACCTTCTCCGTGTTAATCTTATGCTCCTCCATGCCGAGCTGTGAGAACTGCCACCAGCTCAGGAAGAACAGTAACCCGAGTATCACTACAAGTATGAAGAAGGTGAGCATTATGTACTCCATTATGCTGGCCTGTCCTTTTCTCCCGTCCGATGGTTTGGGGCGTTTAGACATAGTACTCACATCCCAGATTGACAAGACTGCTGTGCAGTGTCTTGGACTCTGATAACATGACTGCCAGGTTCCTTGCGACCGACGGGTTGGTGATGTCTCCCTTAAGCGTGGTCTCTATTGATCCCAGGACACCCGAAAGGCTCATGTATATCGGAACGCAGTCCATATACTCTCCCGCTGCCTGATACCTGCCCGATACCAGCAGCATCCTCTGCTTCATTATGCCAGCTGCTATCGACATCCTATCCTTCCATATATCGTTCTTGTAACTGTACAGCCTCTCTCCGGCAGTCTTACCGAAAACATCCTTCCTGCTCCCGCCTATGACGAGGGCAAGTATATCGAAATAGTCCTTGTACACAAACTCCTCACCGGATTCGTACAGATAGGCCAGGCCTGCTCCCTGGCTTGGCGGCACAATGCATACGCCGCTCTCTGAGAATCCCATCCTGCACTGGCTGGATATTGTTATCAGGGTGTAGCCATTTGGAATGTAGGCTGTGCATTTGTTTGCCTGAGCCCTGCTCGTTTCCAGTACCTCAAGGAACCCGTACTTCTCACAGTCCCCGCCGCATATGTTCTCTATTATCTCGTTGCCGTCGCAGAAACCAAACGTGACCTTCTCTTCCAGGTTGTCTGTTGCCGGAAGCAGGCCCGTGATGTTCTTCATTATATTCCACACCTGGGGTGAGGATTCCATTGGATTGAATATTATCTTGGTCCTTGGCATCACCACTACCCATCGCATCACATACCAGCCAAGATTCAGTTCCGAACTGTCAACAACCACCATTGACTTGCCGAGTGAGAGCAGGGTGGGTATGAAGACTGATCCGATCTGGCTGAAATCGCATCTTATCTCAGGCGGGTTCGGCTCGACCACACTCATGTAACAGGAAGAGAAGTCATACATCGTTGTGTCAGTGAACACGACAGGGTTCCCGTACGTGTAAACGCTCTCCGTCGTCGTCTTAAGGTTCCTTAAAATTTTGATTTTCTGAACATCCTTCTGGAATCCTGCATAGTTTGCTGTGTACTGTATGAGGAAGTAGAGGATGAAGACAGAAACAACTATCCCGAATATTATCTGAAACATTCTGTAAATGCTGATCATGCCAATCACTCATGAACTAATTGGTTGGGTTTACAGGACTGGTTCATTCTGATATGGTAACCCATCTTCCGGTGCTCTCCAGGTATATCCTGGTACCTGTTTTGGCGCAGAAGTTCTTGCCAGGGCTTATGAACAGGTGCTCTATCTCCCCGCCCGACTCACCGCTGCAGTGCCTGAACCATATGTTGTATCCTTCGTCCTGTATTATTCTCTGGTAGACTATGTCAGGCTTCCAGCTCCTTTCCTGCTGAGGATATATCACTGGACCCGGATCAGTTGAGTTGACGAAGCATATCCTGAAGTCTGATGGTATCTTTATGGTGAACCAGTCGCCTGATCCGGATGGAAGCATGTAAAGATCATCCATCACACTCTGAAGGTTGTCTATGGTCTTCTGGATCTGTGCATCATTGCCTGTGCAGAATATTATCTTGGTCACATCAGCACCGAAAACCAGTATCATTGACATGACCAGAATGGCAAAGATTATGCCGAAGATCATCCCGACGCTCATTCCCTTCTTTCGCACAATCCGGCTCTCTCCACACATGAAATCCATTAATAATTAGCCGGGACTAGTTATATCTTTGTTCCTGTCTGCCCGTTTCCGAATCAGTTTTCCGGATCAGTCTTTCCATTCGTATATTCTGAAACGACTACCAGAGGATTCAAACCTCCATCTTGCACCGCAGTTGGAGCATTCTATTTCCCTTTTTCTGGGCTGATCCTCCAGATCAATCCCCCTTCCACAGTCGCACCTAAAGACCTCCATAGAAACACCTCTATCCTATTCTTATAATATTTTTGTAATCAAGACTTAAGAATAGTGTGGTTGAATGGTGTTCTCCCCGAAGTTCTAACCCTTTATCTCAAGTGTGAACTGCTGTGATCCGTACAGGTTGGGTGAATCCAGGTTGGTGCAGGATGATGCATCACAGACGACTACCCTGAACATGTATATACCTCTTTCTACGTTTGTTGGTGGCTTTATCACCACTCTGGATAATGATGATCCCGAACTCTCCACGAAGACGCTGCTTGAGAAGGTTAACCACTTCCTGGCTGCATTCGCATAGGCTTCAGCGTTCTTGCCAGCAAGTTCTCCTCCTATCTCCTCCAGGTAGACGTTCATTGAGAACGTTATATCCTTGTCGCTATGAATATTTTTCACCCCAACCGAGTAAGAGCCTGTTTCACCCCTGTTCCATGCACTGACGTCCGGGGCTGCCATACCTACCCTTGAATCACCTGATGCTAATCTGTCGAGAAGTTCCTGCTCCGCAACTTCTGTTACAGAGAACGTCAATTGTGTTATTGTTCCGAAAAGATCCTGTATCCAGGCTATTGAAAGCGAGAGAACTATCACAGCGAAAACCACTATTATGATAAAACTAAGACTCAGCTGGAACGCTCCCCTTTTCATATTATTTAATTTGTTCCGGTTGTTTATATAGTTATTCAATTGTTTCGGTTCTCAATTGTTTCGGTCCCCCTGACCACGATCAGTGCGATCTGTGTCAGGCATCCATTCGTCCATTGCGTCCATTATTTAAACATACCCTGACAAATATAACGTATGAGTAATTCCCTGAGAAGGAGAAGACAGGTTGATAATTTTAAGAGACGGGTCCGGACAACACAATCCAAGATAGCGATTGCCGGTGTGGTTGGGATACTGAT
>DAOUYM010000020.1 GCA_030666115.1 Candidatus Aenigmatarchaeota archaeon | reverse complement strand
CCGCGGAGTACTTCCAGGATAAGGGACTGGAGATAGACGACATTAAGCATCATCCAGTACACTGGCATCAGTATCAGGGTTATCATGTGCTTGGGTGTGAAGCTCTTTTCCATGGACTTTATTGAGGTGTAGGTGAACCACACGAAAGCGATACCAGAACTGTAACCAAGGAATCTCACCCATCCCATGCCGCTCAGATCGAAGATACTGACGAACATTATCTTATCGATAACAGAAAACATTCCTGCTATACTAGTGGTTCCTGTTGCAAAGAACTCGCCTATCATTGTGAACAGAAGTGTGAGTTCTGCCATAAGACCGCTTATCACGATCTGGCTGGGGATCATGATTATTATGAATGTTGGAATCACTATCAGCGGAATTATCAGCCACATCACATGCAGCGGGAATATCAGTCTTGTAAGGGCCTTGTTCTTGCTCTTTCTCATGATATCGCTGTGCCTCCTTGCGATCTGTATTCCACCCCTGCACCACCTTATCCTCTGGTTCCACCATTTCTTGACACTGTCCGGAGCGATGGTGTTTGCTGAAGCATTTTTCTCAGAAACAATCTTGTATCCCTTCTTATGGATCTTCATTGTAATGTCCCAGTCCTCGACCAGGGTGGCATCCTCGAAGCCGCCTGTCTCTATTATGGCTGTTTTTCTGTACAGGGAAAGCGGGCCGGGGAGTACCAGGACCGCGTTGAAGAATCCCTGAACAAGCCTCTGGAAGGCCTGATGAAGGTATTCGATTATCTGGAGCTTGTTTATCATTCCTTTATTTTTCTTAACCCTTACCACACCCGCAACAGCTCCCATCTCAGGATCCTCGAAGTGTCTGGCCATTCTGTTGAGTGCGGTGGGACTCACAAACGAGTCAGCGTCTATCGAGAGTATAAGCTCTCCCTTCGCTGCCTTTACACCATCATTAAGGGCATGGGCTTTGCCCCTGTTCTTCTTGAAGTTAAGCAGGCGTATCTTACCCTTCCTCTGGTACTCTTTGCATATCTCTTCAGAACCATCTGTTGACCCGTCATTAACGACTATGATCTCCCTGGGTTTGTAGTCCAGTTTGATGACAGAGTTTATTGTCCCCTTGAGGTGCCTGCTTTTATTGAAGACAGGGATTATGATGGATACCAGGGGATTTGATCTAAGACTGATATCACGTGACCCTCTTTTCCGGAACTGGTAGTAGAGCCATATCCAGAATAAATTCATGGCTATGAAAAAGATCAGTTCGTACCCTAGTATAGAATTTATCAGCGGACCTTCCATTATCTCAACCCCAAGTTTCTAGATTGTGTTTCTAGATTATAATTGATTGTCATATAATTTATATTTTGTAAAAGCCGAAAAACGCCTAATTCATGCCCCGGACAGCTAACAGATGCTCGTGAACATCTTCGTTGAAGTCGTAGCCAAGAAGGTAGATACCGCTTGCACCACTATCCAGGCCAGCATCTATGTTCTCTATGATGTCCTCATCATCACCGGTTATCTTGCTTATTCCCAGTATCACGTCGGTTCCTGATTTCTCTATGGTTGCTTTTACGTTCCTCCTTACCTCGTTAGGGTTCTTGTCGTAGGCCATCAGAAGAAGGGCATCAAAAGTCTGACCCTGGAGTTCTGCATACTGTCCATTGGACCGTGCAGGTTCTATCATCCCCATGGTTGTACCGAACTTGGTGTAGTCGAGACCCCCGACTATTTCCTGTGTGACTTCACTGATCAGTCTTGCCCTTGTATCGTAGTAGGCGTGGTCGTTGGCTGTCCACCCGACCTTGTCGATGTTGAATATGGGGACTGGTGTGTACCCGTAAACATCCAGGCCGGATTCGTCCAGTATGTAGTCACGTATATCCTGGTTGTAGCCCTCGTCGAATGTGAAGAAGCGTATGTGGTCGAAAGCCAGGCCGTCTGGTTCCACTATCATGAGTGTGTCCTCTATGGCGGTTTTCAGGAAGTTTTTGTAGGGCTCATAGAGCGGGTCTATCACTGTGTAATGGCCTATGGGTATGTAGTAACCTTCGACGGGCTTCCTGATGACCTTGGGGATATCTTCAGGATCGAGTCCCTGTTCCAGATAGTAATCGAAATACCTGTGGTACTGGTCAGGCTCGTTCTCCTTGAGGTAGCGGGAGAAATCGCTGAGATGGATGTTCTCCTCGATTTGTATATCCCTCACAACAACCTCGTCGTAGGGTGCCCTGCTGAAGAGGGAGTAACTGAAATAGATATCAGGTCCCCTTTCACGGACCTGCTCGACAAGCATCTTAACCTTGGCCTCACCATGCCACACGTGGTAGGGAACCACGTCATCCTCTGCAAATATCGTCAGCAGGACTATGTCTGGCTGGTACTTCTCAACCATGTCAAGGAAGTCTGGTTCAAGCCACTTGGCTATCACGTACCAGACTACGAGTGGTTTTCCATTCAGGCTCACGTCAGCCTGTTCTGTCTCCACCAGGTGAGCACTGAAGTTGCTGGATACGAACAACACAACTGCCAGTACCAGCACCAAAAAGATCAATCTGTTCTGCATAGGAATTAATATGCTGATTAAAGATTTATTATTTGCCTATGTCAATTCTATGTTATGGGTAAGAATTACAGCAGATATCATGTCCTACTGATCATTGCAATAATTCTAATGGCAGCTATCCCTCTATTATACTTCTACAACGCGAACCAGGGTTACTGGTGGGATGAGGCTGTCTACCTGGGACTTGCAAGAAACCTTTATGACGGTGACGGATACTGGATCAACAAGCCGTATCAGGAATCCTTCCGTCCACCGGCGTTCGCACACATGACCGCTTGGGTGTGGCAGACCTTCGGGTTCTCAGAGCCGCTTGTTAAGATAATCCCGCCGATGTTCGGGATACTGTCAGTCGTGATCCTGTATTTCTTCATGAGGAGGTTGTACGGTGACAGGGAGCTGACGCTATGGGCATGCCTGCTGCTGGCGACGTCACACATCTTCCTCTTCTACTCAGAGAAGTTCCTGACAGAGTCCATATTCATCTTCCTTACGACCGCTGCCCTCTACACATTCTACCTGGGTTTCGATAAGAACAAATGGTTCTTCCCGTTATCAGCCCTTATAACAGCGATCGCTTTCCTGACAAGATACCCTGCACTGATAATAATGGGTGTCTACGTCCTGTACCCGATCTACTACCAGCTAACAGAGAAAAAGAAAAACAAGACCTGGAAAACCAAGGTGAGGAATTCCTTCTGGATCAAGTCCTGGCCGTATTTGCTGGGTTTTGTGATATTCCTGCTGGTGATCACCCCGTGGATGCAGTTCAACGTTGTGGCTTTTGGTTCACCAACAGGTGCGATGTCAACTGGTCTTGGAACAGTAACAGGGGACTGGTACATAGCTGAATGGTACTACTACTTCACACACTGGACAGAGATATTCGGACTTATTGGGGTGTTCGCTATACCAGGAATCATATCACTCCTTGTCAAGAGGAACAGGCCAAACACACTAATACTCCTCACCATCATACTGGCAATGGCATTCTTCATCTACATCCCAAGGAAAGAGGCGCGTTACCTGCTGCATTTCTTCCCCTTCTTCATGGTGATGATAGCTGTGGGTATAAAGGACTTCAGGATATGGGTCCGGTCCAACAAGACCATCCCTATCATAGCACTGATATTCATTGTGATAAGTTTCACCGCAGGAATACAGATGATTGCGAATGACATACCAGCTGGTTCCTCACTCAAGGAAGCGGGGTGGTGGATCGGAGAACGGATTCCTGAGGGAACTACCATAATGTCCCAGAATGTCCCGCAGTTGTTCTACGCATCAGGGGAGAGGATCGTCTACTTCCCTGAGCAGGCCAGTGATCTGCAGAACGCGATACAGAACTGGTCTGTCTCGTACATCGTGATTGAGGGCAGGGAACCGACATACCCGGACTGGGTATGGAGATGGGAAGGCTACGACAAGTTCCCCTCGGACGTGTTCGATCAGTTCGGCCCGGCGCAGGAATTCCAGGAATACGAGAAGACGTATGTCTGGGTATATGAGATCTAATCACCTAGTTATTCGCCTAGTCATTTATAATAATAAATACTGTTTCTAATTATAGAGAATAGGTGATTGAATTGGAGAAGTTTTACATTACGACAGCGATCGATTACGTGAATGCGAAGCCTCATGTCGGGCACGCGTACGAGAAAGTGATAGCTGATATTATAGCGAGGTGGCACAGGCTGAAGGGTGAGAAGGTCTTCTATCTGACAGGAACAGATGAAAACGCCCAGAAGAATTCCCAGGCAGCCAAGGAGGCCGGGATTCCCACCAGGAAATTCGTTGACAAGAACGTGGGGTTCTTCAAGGATCTCTGCAAGATTCTGAACATCTCTAACGACTACTTCATCCGTACAACCGAGGATAGACACATCAAGGTCTCACAGAATATCTTCAAGAGGCTTCTTGATAAGGGAGATATATACAAGGGATTCTACGAGGGTCTGTACTGTGAGGGCTGCGAGGGTTATCTGACAGAGAAGGACCTAGTGGATGGGAAGTGCCCTGAACACCAGAAGCCGCTCAAGCCGCTCAGGGAAGAGGCATACTTCTTCAAGCTTAGCAAGTACAAGGATCATGTGATGAAGCTCCTGGAGTCACCGAATTTCATACTACCAAAAGAGAAAAGAAACGAGATGCTATCCAGAATAAAGAGTGATGACTTAAAGGACCTATGTGTTAGCAGAAAGAACCTAGATTGGGGAATAGATATACCTGGTGACAAGAATACCAAAATTTATGTATGGCTTGACGCGATTCTGAATTATGTGTCCGCACTTGATTATCCGGACGGGAACAACTTCAAGAAATTCTGGCCTGCTGATGTCCATTTTATAGGAAAGGGAATTAACTGGTTCCACTCTATTATATTCCCCGCTATACTCATATCAGCCGGGATAGAACCACCCAAGACCATACTTGTTCATGGTTACCTCACAGTTAACGGACAGAAGATAAGCAAGTCCCTGGGAAACACTATAGATCCAGTGGAATCTGTGAATAAGTACGGGGCAGATACTGTCAGATACCTGTTCGCCAGGGAGATCCCGATGGGTGAGGACGGGGATTTCTCAGAGCAGGCTTTGAAAGACAGATTGAATAATGAACTTGCCAATGATCTCGGAAACCTGTTGAGTAGGGTTGTGACCCTTGTAGAGAAGTCATTTTCAGGTCAGATCCCGGCAGGGAAGGCTGATACCCAGATACAGAAATCCCTGAACCTTAAGAAAATCGAGAGTTATATGGAAAGATTTGAATTGCACAACGCACTTGCAGAGATATGGGGATTCATCAGAGCTTGCAACAGATACATAAATGAAAAGGAACCATGGAAACAGAAAGGTGAAGAACTTGGGAACACACTTTATAATCTACTCGAAGCTCTGCGCATAATTACAATACTGATAGGTCCGTTCATACCTGACACTGCTGACAAGATAAATAAACAACTGGGCACCAAGGCGGGAATGTTAAAGGATTGTAAATTCAAACCATTCAATGGTAGACCTAAGAAGGGTGAGCATCTGTTCACCAAGGTTAAATGATAATCTAAAGAGGTGATTATAAATGGCGGGTGTAGAGGAACATGCTGAGGGTTTCAACCTGGCTGGCGCGGTTGGTGCACTGATCATATCAGCGTTCGGTTTCGTTGCCGCGCTTTTCTGGAGGGACGCGATACAGGCCCTGATAAACGAGTTCGTTCCTGAGGGTCAGGGAATAATCTACAGCTTCATCGCGGCAATACTCGTGACCATCATTGCGGTCATGGCAATATTCGTGATCAAGAAGATGAACACCATCAGCGCGAAGGTGAAGAATACCAAAAAGAAGTGAGAGAAGGTATAGAAAAGGGATAAAAAATAGGGATAATTCTTCGGCTAGGTATATGGTTCACAAGGTATATACGGAAAAGATTATACCGGATTAGCGAAATGTTTATATAATAGTCCTGACAATACTATACCACATGTTGTAGTCATTATTAATATATATACAATATATTGTGGTTTGTTCCCTATCAGGAGTGAATGGGAAATTTGGGTGTGAGGTAATGAATTGTCCGTACTGCTCGAACCCCAACACCAGGGTTGTGGATAAGAGGGAGACAGGAGAATCAGACGTAACCCGAAGAAGAAGGGAATGCCTGAAATGCGGTAAGAGGTTCACGACATATGAACGGATAGAGACCCTGGATATAACAATAGTCAAGAAGAACGGTCGCCGTGAGAACTTTGATCGCCACAAACTCCTGGCAGGTCTTCTCAAGGCATGCGAGAAAAGATCAATACCAAGGGAGAAGATCGAGAAGGTTGTTGATGATATCGAAGCAAAACTGAGGGAGCACAAGAATACGGAAGTGGACAGCAGGTTCCTTGGGGAACTTGTGATGAAAAAACTCAAGGGTCTGGACAAAGTCGCATACATACGTTTTGCCTCGGTTTACAGGGAGTTCACTGACCTGGAATCATTCAAAAAAGAGATGGAAAAACTCATCAAGAATAAATAGTTTCGATATAATAACTGAATCCCCTGGAACAAAGACTTAGAAGGAGACTGGAAAGATGGTACTGATAAAAAAGATAAGGAAGAGGAGCGGGAAGATAGCTGATTTTGATCAGGAAAAGGTAACAGAGGCTATATGGAAGGCCGCACAATCCGTTGGCGGGAAGGACAGGAAACTGGCAGTGGATCTTTCAAACAAGGTCATTGCAGTGATGGAATACCAGTTCTCAGACAAGGAGGTCCCGACCGTTGAGGAGATACAGGACATAGTTGAAAAAGTACTGATAAAGAATGGTCACGCAAAGACAGCCAAGACATACATCCTGTACAGGCACACGCATGCCAAGATCAGGGAAACCAAAGAGGTAATGGTTGACGCGATAAACACAATATCAGAGTACCTGAACCAGACTGACTGGAGAGTCAGGGAGAACTCGAACGAAGCTTTCTCTTTCTCTGGACTTCTCCTGCACACAGCAGGCAAGATGATGTCCAACTACAACCTGAGCGAGATGTACACACCTGAAATAGCAGATGCCCACAAGAAGGCCTACATTCATATTCATGATCTGTCGCATGGTGTGATTGCCTACTGTGCTGGCTGGAGCCTGAAGAATCTCTTACTGTGGGGATTTGGTGGCGTCCCGAATAAGGTTGACTGCAAGCCGGCAAAACACATGAGCACTGTTGTTCACCAGATGGTCAACTACATAGGATGCCTGCAGATGGAGTTTGCGGGGGCACAGGCATTCTCATCTATTGATACGCTTCTGGCTCCCTTTGTAAAGGCTGATGAGCTGGACTACAAGCAGACAAAACAGAACATACAGCAGCTCATCTTCTCACTGAACATTCCATCAAGATGGGGATCGCAATACCCATTTTCCAACATCACGTTTGACTGGGTTGTCCCGGACGACATGAAGGATGAGAAGGCTATCGTTGGGGGTAAAGAACAGGATTTCACCTATGGAGACTGCCAAAAAGAGATGGATGTTATAAACAAGGCATTCATTGAAGTTATGCTGGAGGGGGATGCCAATGGAAGTGTTTTCACTTTCCCCATACCAACATACAATATAACAAAGGACTTTGACTGGGAAAGCGAGAATGCGAAACTTCTTTTTGAGCTGACTGCAAAATATGGCCTCCCGTATTTCCAGAACTATGTGGGATCCAACCTTGACCCCAAATCCATAAGGGCTATGTGCTGCAGGCTTAACATAAACCAGAACGAGTTACTGAAAAGGCCAGGAGGTATGTGGGGACCTGGAGACAGCACTGGTTCGATAGGCGTCGTGACAATCAACATCAACAGGATCGGATATGAGGCCAGGAAAGAATCCGGAGGAAATGATGAAAAGGCAAAGGAAATCTATTCTGACAAACTGGGGCGGTACATGAATCTATGCAAAAACGCTCTGGAAACCAAAAGAGAGGTGATAGATAGGAACCTGAAGAACGGGCTCATGCCGTTCACAAAGAGATACCTAGGGAAATTCAATAATCATTTTTCAACCATTGGGATATGCGGCATGAACGAGGCCTGCCTCAATTTCCTGGGAAAGGATATCTCCACACCAGAAGGCAAACAGCTTGCCATAGATACCCTGAATTTTATGAGGGATAGTTGTCTTGAGTTCCAGAAAGATACAGGAAACCTGTATAACCTTGAAGCCACACCCGCGGAAGGTGCTTCATACAGACTGGCAAAAGAGGACAAGAAGCTATATCCTGATATAATAACTGCAGGTGAAAAGAAGCCATATCTCACAAACTCAACATATCTTCCTGTAAACAAGACTGAGGATATCATAGAGGCAATAGAGCATCAGAATGATATACAACCACTGTATACAGGGGGAACAATATTCCATGTGTTCCTGGGTGAAAAGATGAGTTCCGGAGAAGCATGCAGGGAACTCGTTAGGAAGATTTCAACCAACACCAGGCTGCCTTATTTTTCAATAACACCCACTTTCAGTGTATGTGATGAACATGGATATATCAAGGGTGAACATTTCACGTGCCCGGAACCGAATGGTGATTCAGGAACATGCGGGAAGAAATGTAATGTCTATTCTAGGATAGTGGGTTACCTGAGACCTGTAAGTAACTGGAATGATGGCAAACAAGAGGAATTCAGGCAAAGGGTCACGTTTTCAGAAAAGAAGGCAATCCAAGGACAGTTTAATAACTGAGATAACTGAGCCTGATCCGGGAAATCAGTGATAATCAGTGATAACATGCTGCCGATAAAGAACCTCCAGAAAACGTCTCTAATAGATTATCCTGGCAAGATCTGTAGTGTTATTTTTATCTCCAACTGCAACTTCAGGTGTCCGTACTGTCATAACCCGGATCTTGTAACAAACAACAAGGATATACCCAACATCCCCGAGAGGGAAGTTTTCGAGCACCTGAAGAGGAGAAGGAAATGGATAGACGGGGTCTGCATAACAGGGGGAGAGCCCTGTATGCATGAGAACCTGGTTGACTTCATTGAGAAGATCAAATTAATGGGATTCCTGGTCAAGCTCGATACCAACGGAACCAATCCTGAGATGCTGAAGTACCTGGTGAAGAAGAGGCTCATCGATTACATGGCAATGGACATAAAGGCCCCCCTCAGAAAATATAGTGACGTGGCAGGTGTTAAGGTTAATGTGATGGATATCAGGAGGAGCGTGAGCATGATCATGAATTCAGGGATAGACTACGAGTTTAGAACCACTGTCGTGCCGAAGCTTTTCGGAGACGAGGATATGATATCAATAGGCAAGTGGCTCAAGGGAGCCAGGCACTATTGTATCCAGCAGTTCAGGCCAATGAAGACCCTGGACAAGAGCTACGAAAAGGAGGAAGCTTATCCCGAAATCAAACTCAGGGCGCTTGCCGGGATAGCAGAACCTTATTTCGACAAGGTTGAGGTTCGTGTGTAGGGCAGGCTGTTCTTTTCAAAAACATTTAAATATAACAGTGTTATATAAAAGGTTAAAGAGGTTAAGGTGATTCTATGGCAAAAGACGCAAAGAATGGAAAGGGAGAGAGGAATGCAAAGGAATCCGGTGAAAAGATAACCAAGAAGATGACACTGGGCGACATAATATCCAGATACCCGGAGACGGCAGAGGTCATGATGAAAAGGGGACTGCACTGTGTCGGATGCCATGTGGCTGCATTTGAGACCCTGGAACAGGGAGCAAAGGCGCATGGAATGTCTGATAAGGATATCGAATCTATGCTCAAGGAAATGAACAATCTGATCAAAAATATAAAGGAGGAAAGAAAAGAATAAAGTGATTGTATGACAATATATCACAAGTTTCCAAAGGTCAACGCCGGTAAATGCATAGGTTGCGGGGCATGCGTTTCTGTTTGTCCACAAAACGTGTTCGAAATGAAGGACGCAAAATCAAAGGTAGTTAAGCCAGAGAACTGCGTCGAGTGCAACGCGTGTGTGGAAAACTGCCCTTCATCTGCAATAAAACTGGTTAAGTAAGACTTTGGTTTGTTTTTGACTGATTCGGGATTGTTTTAATACTCACGATGTTTAATGTAGATTTAACGTAAAGTGATCAGAATGGAGAGGGTGTATCTTGATTACGCGGCAACCACACCGGTTGACCCGGGAGTGAAGAAGGCGATGGAACCTTACATGGACAAGGATTTCGGTAACGCCTCTTCCCTCTATAGTATGGGCCAGCAGGCAAGGATAGCCATGGAGAACGCGAGGAAAAGGTTAGCTGCAACTATAAAGGCCGATCCTGGGGAGATTGTGTTTACATCAGGCGGGACAGAAGCGGATAACCTGGCGCTGGTTGGTGTTGCAATGGCCAATAGGAAAAAGGGTAACCACATCATAACCAGCAAGGTAGAGCACAAGGCAGTAATCGAGACATGCGAATCACTGGAAAAGAACGGGTTCAGGGTAACCTACCTGGATACTGATAAATACGGGATGGTTGACCTGGAACAGCTGAAAAAGGCGATAAGCAAAAAGACCATACTGGTATCCATAATGCACGTCAACAACGAAATAGGGACGATCGAGCCAATAGAAAAGATAGGTAAGATGTGCAAAGAGAAGGGCGTATACTTCCATACTGATGCTGTGCAGAGTTTCTGCAAGATTCCCATAGACGTAAAACGAATGAGAATCGATCTACTCTCAGCCAGCTCCCACAAGATATACGGGCCAAAGGGTGTCGGGCTTCTCTACGTCAGGGATGGTGTCAAGATAGAACCCATGCTGCATGGCGGCGGGCACGAGTCAGGACGGAGGTCAGGAACAGAGAACGTCGCGGGCATAGTGGGATTCGCAAAGGCATCAGAGATTGCAATCAAGGAGATGGATAAGGAAGCCAAAAGGCTGACTGCACTCAGGAAGAAGCTGGTGAAGCAAATACTAACCAACATCCCCAACTCACATCTCAACGGCCACCCCGAGAAGAGGATTCCAGGCAATGCCAACTTCAGGTTTGATTTCATTGAAGGCGAGGCACTTATACTCAAGCTGGACATGGTAGGGATAGAGGCGTCAACCGGATCTGCATGTTCATCCAGGGACCTGAAGGCGTCCCACGTACTGACGTCGATAGGACTCAGCCCGAAGCAGGCACACGGCTCACTTAGGATAACCATGGGCAGGTTCACGAAGCAAAAAGATATAGATAACGTGATCAGGAATGTACCAAGGATTGTAAAGGAGCTTAGAAAATTCAGCCCCTTCAAGAAGGGCTGGGATTAGAAATGGAATAGAGAACGTGGTGATCATATGACAGGGGCATACTCGAAGAAGGTGCTGGATCTTTTCCATCACCCAAAGAACATGGGTGGGATGAAAAATCCTGATGGTGTGGGGATTATAGGAAACCCCACCTGCGGGGATGTCATGAAGATCTACATAAA
>DAOUYM010000064.1 GCA_030666115.1 Candidatus Aenigmatarchaeota archaeon | reverse complement strand
AAACGTGGAGAGGAGGAAAAAAGGGGAGAAAAATTGGAGGAGGACTTGAAGGAAGAGGAGCGGAAAATTTTAAGAGAGGATGTAAGAGAAAAAAGGAAGGGAATATTTGAGGCAGATATACCATGGGAAAAGAAAGGGTTTAAGGATCTGTCAAGAACTAGGAAAGAGATTATAAGAGAGGAGTGGTACAAGAAGAAGAGGAAGGAGTACAAGAAAAAGCATGGATTATGGGATCGTGTTAAGCGGTATGGTAAGGGTAAAGAAGATGTTAAAGAAGGTAGGAAAGGGCTGAGAAGAGATAGGGCAATGGCTTACGGTGAAGTAAGTGAAAATGATTACGATGACTACGCCCAGAAATTAGAAGACAGGGAATATAGATATGATGTTTTGAAAAACAAACCAAACAAGACCGTAATAGACCAAAACAAGATGAATGGACTGAAGAGAGATATTAAAGAACTAAAGAAAAAAATGAAGGGAAAAGGATGGAAAAGGTTTGGGAGGGGTGCCCGGAGAACAGCAACAGGACCAAGTAAGTTTGCAAGGGACACCGGGAAGTTTGTGATGAAGGGCTTTATACTGGCCTGCCTTGTTGGTATCGGTGTTATTCTTTCTACAATGATCGGGTTGAGCTGGCACTTCATCCTCGGTTTCATTCTCTGGGGATTGTTTTACATGCTGCCTGATCCCAACGATTTTGATGTTCCTGATGAAGTAAAGAACGTATCAGAAGATAATCCGCTCAAATGGACGATGATAATCCCGTTTTTAGGTGGAAAAAAGAGCACATTCATAAGGAACAAGAACTGTGGTTGGGGAACATTTAGGAGCCTGGTAAAGGTATCAGTGTTCGCTTTCTTCATAATAGGCATACAGAGCAACCCCATCCCGCTCGGCAACATAGTCCTGATAATAATATCCTTCTTCGGCTACTACTCGCTCAAGATCAGCTATGATGTTGACAAGCCATACGAGCTGATAGAATCGCTGCTCAGGTTCGGATTGCTCGGATTATACTTCATACCCTGGGTGATAATGTACGGGATATTCGATTCTATGCTGCTCGCATTCATCGCAATGGCCTTCTTCGCCATACCGCCTATTCCAAAGGACAGGAAGAGCTCGGATCTGTTCGCGACGTATGACATGTACGATAAGATGTTATTTGGTGTGGTAATGATAGTTGTCCTGATCTTGTTCCTTACAGGATGGGACGTACCCATAGGTTCAACCCTTGGAACAACCTTCCTGTACTTCTGGTTCGTTACAGGAATAGCTGGATTCTTCTCTCCGGCAGACGCAAGACCTGCGATGGGTTTCATTATGTTAGGTGGTGCTACTATCATATACGGTATAGGGCCAGGTACACAGGAAGTGATGTCTGGCCTGTTCGGCCCGTGGTGGCCCACTATCCAGAATACCTTCGAGTCCATGACAGAGCCTATAGGGGAGGCTTTCGGCGGACTGACCAATACCATGAGAAGCGGATGGCTCCTGCTTACAAACCCGGTCGGTTACGCCACCCAGCTGATGAACGGAACGCATGCTGAGAACCCGGTTGGGAAAACAGGGGCGTTAGGTATCGAGATAAAGGATATATCTATATCGCCCATATTCCCAGTACAGCCCTTTGTGATAACGGCTATGCTTAGTAATGAGGGTGCTTTTGATGCAGAAAATATAACTATACACCTGTCAACCGGTTATGAGCCGCCTAAGAAGAAGAAGCCATCGAAATGGTTGCCCGGCATACAGATGTTCATGCCAAGCGCTTATATGGACAATGCCATGAAGTTCAGTGAAATGTTCGGGATGGAGGTACCTGTCACGTGCTGGGAAAATAAAACCAATCCTGAGACCACCGGGAAATGTGAGAATGAACTCATCAGGCAGAACATATGGCAACCGATATTCACAAGTGATAGTGGTGTTTCGTGTGATGCTATAAGAGATTACGAACTCAGGGAGAAGTCGATTCCGATAAAGGTTGCTGTCACTTACAATTATTCTGCTGATTCGCAGGTGGATGTGGAGTTCATAAGCAAGGAGGAGTGGTCAAGACTTGCACAGGCCAATCAGCTGAACCAGAAGCTGAGAATTATACACTCACAGTACAGCACTGCTCCCGTGGAATTCCCGATAGGGACTCCTGGCCTCAAGAACCCGATACTGGTAGACCAGCCTTTCCATCTTGGAGTCAATATCCAGCCCAGCGGGACCAAGGGAAGCATAGAATCCATACAGAAGATAGAACTTGAATACCCTGCTGATTTTGAGCTCGAAACTAGAGGATGCACACCCAAAGCGACCGTACCAGAGTCGTCATCCGAAGGGTACAAGAAGCTCATATGGAAGTTCCCGACAGGAGGATCAAAGGTCATATTCTGTCCGTTCAAGGCACTGGAGTCAAATGAAAACAGTAAACGTAAGGTGACAGGACCGACCAAGACCTATGTTGTGAAAGCGAATGCAGATTACACATTCACCAAGTGGAGGGAGAAATCCACCAAGATTGAGTTCGGCGGGAAGTGCTGCAGCGAGGATGACTGCCTGAAGGGGCAGAAGTGCTCAGATGATGGTATGTGCGTGCCCGAGGGAACCGCAGGGACATCAGCAGATTGCGGCTTCGATCCCGATAGAAACATGGGAAGTATGACTTTCGAGAAGATACCTTATCATGAGAACCTGATCTCAGCATATGTGAAGGAATACGGCCTGACACAGTACATGGATTCTGAATCAGCAGCCAAGGCCCTGGTGGCAGCGATAATCTACAGAGAAAGCGGGTGGAAGGAATTAAGAAAGACCCCCGAACCCAATAACAGATATTCATTCGGCCTGATGCAGATATTGTTTGGAACAGCAAAAGAAATGGGATTCATACCCAAGACAGGTTATACTGCAGAGGATTATTTATGCAAACCATCAGAGCCCGGAAACCTTTGCAACCCTGACAGGAACATAGATTATGGGATCAGGTACCTTGTAAGCAGGGCCGAGAAGGTGTGTGAGGGCAAGTGCAGCATCGAGAATCTGATGTGTGCAGTATCGAACTACAATGCAGGTAGTGGCTGCCCACTGAGCACCAATGAAAACAACTGCAAATACGTCAAGAGTGTCATGAAGAAATACTACGAGTACTACTTCTACCTCGATTACTGCGGCTGGGCAGAGAAGAAGGATCTTGCCAAGTGTGTTATTGGTGGTGGTGGCTGCACAAGCAGTTCCCAGTGCAATCAGATCGTGAAATATGGGGAGAAGAAAGAAAGTCTCGTATGCAGGGAAGACACCAATCCGAGGGTGTGCTGTCCTCCAAGCTATGAAACAGGGTCTTGCGGCCAGCAGCATAGCAACTGGAAAGGCGATCTGTCCTGATTTAGTAGCACCAATATTCTTTTTTTCCCACCTCGCCGAAAGCTTTAAATACTTCTATTTTAATAATGTAGTACTCATGAGTAGTTACAATAAATAATATTCAATTAATCAATCTTCCACTTCAATCATGCTCCAAAAATCACTAAAATGCCATTTAAGGCGCTTTGAGATGTGCAAATCCTTTGCGCATTTATCATCCGGAACGGACCATAGGCTGAAAACAGATGGGTGTCCAGTAAAATAAGAGCTCGTATGATGCGGGTTCTACGAAAGACACCCCATACTGATTTTCCTATTCCTGAGAATATTGATTCTGTTGATCTGAGCGTACTGTGGTAAAGTCTGTGTGCTGTCTACGAGGGCGACACCCGGCCGGCCAGGGGGGCATTAACTCTGTCGCCATAAGCCAGGGTGACTATGAGTCAGACTTAACAAATGATAAATTT